>NZ_JBHTHQ010000022.1:0-88915 GCF_042676605.1 Alloscardovia venturai
TTCCACAAGAGCGAGCACCGACAAGATTTTTATTACTAACTAGCCAGCAACACATTTTGTCCTATAAGCCCGACTTATTTACTGAGATGAGCGGTGGTTTGGCGGAATAATACAAAGTGTCCGAAAGTGTCCGAAAGTGTCCAAAAAGTGTTACTATAGTGACACTGATTTGGTAGTGACACTAGTTAGTTTGAAATAATGACGGTGCCTTTAAAATATCGAAACTCTAATTATTCCCCACCATCTGTAGTGTCTTGCGTCCTCTGAAATAGTTATAACTGAGCCGGACAAAAAGTCGCTCAGGAAGTTCAGAAGTATTCCATAAGAGCACGGGCGGACACCCCGGCATGGAGAGTTTAAGATGCTGCTTGCTGTTTCCTAGAGTTTGCTGAGTGGCACCGACAGGTATATTGAGTTCAAAGATAGGATATTCAAAGTTTTTCCCAAATGGTCCAATACTTTCCAAGAAATCCGCCAAAGAGCTCAATGCCGCTTGGTCCCACCATGTCACATCATCGTCACTCTCGCCTATGGTCAGTACGGGTTCTGGCAGGTAGTTCATTGGCACTGATATACCGGTGAGCGCATCAGTAAGTGACTCTAAAGGGCCTCGTACGCCGCAAGCTCCCTGATGACCTACGACTTCTAGACCGTCTCGATGGGCAAGCATGTCGATGATTGGGTAGTAGTCTGGCGCGCGCATGGAGCCATCGATGGTTTGATTCTCTTCGTTAACGTGTACGACCGCTGTCGGCAGTTGTGAACGATGCATGAGATGACCCGCAAGAAGTCCAAGCATACCTTGAGGAGCGTCAGTAATGTACACGTACGGTGCGTATGTATCGTCTAGACTTTCCATATACTGGGCAACTGCCTTTTTACGCTTATTATTTGCCGCTACAAGATGGACAATTGCCGTTTTTCGTATCTGCTCATTTTTGCCAATGAAAACGTTGAAAGCATCAACCATAGGTGACCCTACGCGACGCGGGGCATTAAACATCGGAGCAAGAGTATAGGAGTAGAACTGCTCATCGCAGTTTTCGATCTTTATCGCCAACTGTGCTAAAAGTTGTACATACCCCTCAAATGCTGTGAGAAAGACTGGGTGAACGTTTGCATCGGCACGTAGTACATCTAGCGCGAGAGGTTTGGAGATAAGCTCACGGGTGAGTTCTAGAGATTGGCGTACCAAGAAACGATTATCGTGGACGAGAGGCATGACATCAGAAATGGTTCCTATTCCAGCAAAGAGAATGAGGAGATTTAAGTATTTACGTTCGCTGTCAGATGCGTATCGACGTGCGTATGCGCTCACCATTAAGAAAGCAACAGCTGCGCCACAAATACCAGGCAACGGATAGGAAGAGTTGCGTGCGCAAGGGTCTATCATTGCGTCAGCTGGACATGCTGTCTCTTGCTCATGATGATCTGTGACGAGTACGGCAAGACCCTGTGATTGAGCATAGCGGATGCCCTCAGTGGAATTTACTCCACAATCGCATGTGAGAATTACTTTTGTATCTGGGAAGTCATGCATGATGTCGTCCACGTCTTCTATGCCAAACTCGTGACCGTGCTCATAGTGGGGAATACTGAGATTGATAGTGAAGCCTAATTGACTGAGCCCCGCATAGAGAATGATTCCCGACGTAATACCATCCATATCAAAATCCGGTGCAATCGTTATTTCTGCAGATTTGTAAGAGTGAAGAGCCGATATGAACTTATCCATACCGTCGAGCTGAGCACCATAGGGAGTATTTAATTCGCGCAGAAATTCTGGTGTGAGGCCGGAGCGTTCTATAAACTTTTTGACGAGTGGTGAGTAGTGTGACATGTTTTTTTATGGTAACTCAGTGCAGAGAAACCGTCAGAGAAGCTGTTAGAAACCTGTAGAGAAGCCAAAAAACTAAAGAGAGAAAATTAGAAGCCTTTCTCTGTGGAAGAGAAAGGCTTCATACAAGTAACTTGTCAAGTAGCTGTCAAGTCGCCCATTAAGTGCTCGAAACACACGCGACGAGTAGCGTTTTAGACGTACTTCATACCGCCGTCCACGAGGATTGCCTGACCGGTGATGTAGTCAGACTTCTCACTTGCGAGGAAGGATACGAGGTTTGCCACATCTGCAGGAGTCTCACCACGACCCAAAGCGATACCCTCGATAGTCTTCTTCAAGCTCTCACCTACAGGCACATGGTTAATCTCGCTAAGGCGACGGTCGATTTCATCCCACATAGGAGTGAGAACGATACCTGGGCAGAACGCATTTACAGTGATGCCGTACTGAGCAAGCTCTTTCGCCGCAGTTTGAGTCAGACCGCGCACAGCAAACTTTGTTGCTGAGTATGCCGCCAGAGGAGTGAATCCTTCATGGCCAGCGATAGAAGATGCGTTGATAATCTTTCCCTTCGTACCTTGCTTGATAAACTGATGCGCTGCTTCGTAAGTGCCGTAGAATGCGCCCTTCACATTGATGTCGAGCAAATCGTCAAGAGCCTTATCTGTCTGCTCAAGGAATGGCTCTACGCGGCAGATTCCAGCATTGTTGACCATGACATCAAGCTGACCAAAGTCTGCTACGACGTCTTCTACAAGTTTCTTGACATCATCATGAGAAGCAACATTGACGTAGTAGCCCTTGGAGTCATTTCCTACAGAAGCCGCTACTTTGTCTGCATTGTCTTTATTGATATCAGCAACTGCTACAGTAAAACCATCTTGAGCAAGCTGACGAACGATACCTTCGCCGATGCCTTGTCCACCACCAGTTACAATTGCTACCTTCATAATTTCCTCCTCAAAATCTCATGCACATCTTTGCGCATGTGACTTTGAGCATAACACACATGTCTAGAGAAAAACGCAGCAGATATATGAGTAGAATGTAGGTTATGAGACTCGGTTCCATTATTGATTATGCGCGCTCGCAGTTTGCGACTTTTGACGTTATCCCTTTTAACGACGTTGACGCCGCTATTTTCGCGCAGCTTTCTTACGCGCAGCTGACAGAACCGTTTACTACCTTCGCTTCTTCGAATACTGCTTTACTAGAGTCGAAGCAAGCCAAAGCGCAGGCTTCAACTCTTGTGCATTACTTCCAACGTGTCAAAAATTGGCTGGCTCACAAACCGCAAAACCCTGTGCAGCTCGAAGACGAGGAACGTTTTACGAGCCTTTATCAAGCGTTTTATCATGCGGAAGATTTTTCTTTGACTTTCTCATCTGAGGCGAGCCGTGAGCAGATGGTGGAGCTCATTACGGCTATGATAGGGTCGCCTCGATATCGTGATGTTCAAGTTGGGGAATTCGTCTACCAGTTCAATGAAGAGCGATATAACAATGAGCAATTTGCCGCTATGACGTTTTTGCTTCCAGATGGTACGGAATACATTTCTTTACGCGGTACAGAAGCAACGTTTGTAGGTTGGAGAGAAGACTTTCAGCTCGCGTTTGATGACGTGATTCCGTCGCAAATTTCGGCTGTAAGTTATGTCAACACTATAGCTAGGCGCTCACATCATCCGCTTATTATAGGCGGACACTCTAAAGGCGGCAATACTGCTGTGTATGCTGCTGTACATTGTGATGATGATGTGCGCTCGCGTATCCAGCATATATATACTTTTGACGGACCAGGATCCATGACAGATATTATGCAGTCGCAGGAGTTTAAGGATATATCTCATCGACTGACAAAACTTGTGCCGCAAGAGTCGTTTATTGGAATGATGTTTGAATATACGGAACCATATCAGGTGATTCATAGTAATGCGACTGGCATCAATCAGCATTTCCTTTTCTCCTGGGACGTGGACCTCGACAGTGATGATTTTGTACATGACGATGCTCTTACAGTTTCTGCCGATAATCTCTCTAGCGCTTACATCGCTTGGACGAATACGATGGATAGACAGGAACGTCGCGAGATTATCGATGCCATGTTTGCCATAGTTGAGGCATCAGGGTACGACAACTTTACCGATTTAGCGAATAATATCTCCATCTCTGCGCCAGCTATGTGGCAAAAGTTCAGGTCACTTGATGAGGATGAACGAGCAAAACTTGTAGATCCATTTACGAATCTGTTTGCCAAAATCTTCCACTTTAATTGGGCGACATCTATGATGAACCCTGCCACGTGGAGTACGCCAGATTTACAGTCAAGCTCAGTCGTGAAGTCCCTTGCTTCCCTAACTGATAGAATTATCGACGCAGTAACTCCTACCGACACGACTCATGATGCAGACAGTAACGAATAAATATACGCAACCCGCACATTTTTCTTTCGTTGAGAAGAAGTCAGAATTTATCGCAGATGCGTGTCATATAGAAAATCTTGACGAAGCCGTAGTTTTCGTTGAATCTATTCGTGCTGAACATCCTAAGGCGAGGCATGTGTGCTTTGCAGCAATTGTTGGAGCAAGCGAAGCGCAGTTTCAAGAAAGAATGAGCGACGACGGTGAACCGAGTGGAACTGCGGGAAAGCCCGTTCTACAGGTCTTGCGACGCTCCGGTACGACGGACACTGCCATCGCGGTAACTCGTTACTTTGGGGGAGTACTTCTCGGCGCTGGTGGTTTGGTTCGCGCATACTCTACAGCGGCATCTGGGGCGTTGAAAGCTGCAGAAATGTCTCGTGTCGTTCCTGCGCAGGGTATGGTGTGTGACCTTGACTACTCACAATATGCCACGTTACAGCACCTTATAAAGCAGTATCGAGGCGTGATACACGCCGAGAATTTTACGGATAAGGTGAGCGTAGAATTTTTGGTTCCCATATCAGAAGTTGACCGTGTGGAGCAGGCTATACGGCGCGTCTTTCAGGATACAGTAAAGCTCGTGCGCGGTGAGCTTGAATCGATGATGGAATAGAGTAGAGATTATGGCTACAGAAAAAACGTCAAATACTGCCCTGACTACTGAGTATGAATTTTTGCGACATACAGATGATTCCTCAGAGCTACACACTCGATGCCATACGCCACTTCCAGATTCAAGTGATGCCGCTGCGTTTTCGCGTGCCACAGCACTTCTGGAAGCTGTAGCAGGAAATATGAGCACTCCTGTGGAAGACCGAGTGTATTTGGCGGAGACGATGCCTTATCCAAACATTCTTGTCAAACTTTCGACAGATCCTGAGGCGCGAGTGCGTGCAGCTGTTGCAGCAAATACGTCATCAAAAGATTGGCTTGTGGGTCGTCTGACGAAGGATGAAGATAGTGTCGTACGAGCGAAGGCTTTGACAAACCCGGTGACGTCATGGCGTATGCGCATGGAAGGTGCTGAAGATGAGCACACAGAAACGGATACTTTGCGATATCTCGCTAGTCTCGGCACTGAGGAAGATAGCAAAGCTCCTGCGGTTCTTGCAGCGATGGTACGTCGTGCAGTGGCAGAAAATCCACATACGGATGATGAAACGCTCGATACTCTGACGCATGATTCTTCGCCGGATGTAGCTCATGCAGCGGTAAGGATGCAGGAGAAAAGACGGACTGCTTGAGATACGGCAAAAGAGATTGACACTCGTCGAAGTATTCCGCTAACATAAAAGATTGTTGTGTTTCCCTATAGGGGTCCAGGAAAGCGCTTTCCCACTCGCTCACTAGGACTTTCAGGGAGCCCACGGATAAAGGATGTCATAAGGCATCTGGAACACAATGAAAGAAAAGGTTACAAAGTGAAGACTTTCACTCCACGCCCAAGTGACTTAAGCCACGAATGGTACGTTGTAGACGCTACTGACGTGGTACTCGGTCGTTTGTCGGTACAGGTAGCAAACTTGCTTCGTGGCAAGAACAAGCCTACTTTTGCTCCACATGCTGATGGCGGTAACTTCGTTATCGTCATCAATGCGGACAAGATTGCTTTGAGCGGCAATAAGTTGGCAAAGAATCTTTATCAGCACTCTGGTTTCCCAGGTGGTTTGCGTGCAGATACTTACGCAGAGCTTCTTGAGAAGAATCCAGAACGTATCATTCGTGCTGCAGTTAAGGGCATGATGCCTAAGAACAAGCTTGCTAAGGCACAGCTTGCTCGTCTGCGCGTTTATGCAGGTGCTGAACACCCACATACCCCAAACAAGCCACAGGTTGTAGAGATCACTCAGGTCTCTCAGCAGGCTAAGTAGGACCGAAAGGAGAATCCACAATGGCTGAAAATGCAAGCTCCGCGGTTCTTGAGACCGAGGTAGAACTCACTTCTTACACTTCTGAAACCAATGCAGGTGCTGGCACCGGTACTTCTGCAATCGCTCCTGGCTACGGCACTGGTCGTCGCAAGGAAGCAGTTGCTCGAGTACGTTTGGTACCGGGTTCTGGTAAGTGGACCGTTAATGGTCGCACTCTTGAAGAGTACTTCCCAAGCCGTTTGCACCAGCGCGAGGTTAACTCTCCAATCGTTTTGCTCAAGCTCGAAAACAAGTTTGACGTCATCGTTCTCGTAGACGGTGGCGGCGTGACCGGTCAGGCAGGTGCTGTCCGTCTCGGTGTAGCTCGTGCTTTGAACTCTATCGATCGTGATGCTAACCGCGCAGCTTTGAAGAAGGCTGGCTTCCTTACTCGTGATGCTCGTGCAGTAGAACGCAAGAAGGCTGGTTTGCACAAGGCACGCAAGGCTTCTCAGTACTCCAAGCGTTAAGTTTTTACTTACCGTTTTGGTTTTATCCTGCTCCACTTCGGTGGAGCAGGATTTTTTGTTTTTGGGCGGCAGACAGGTGCATGTAACGCAAAGTTGCGTTGTGGAAGAGTAAAGATGCATCGACTGACAAAAATTAATGCGATCACAAAGGATTTTTCCTATAACAATATTGAATTTTGGAAAACTTTCTAAAAAGTACACGCCGAAAGTCGTGGGGGGGGGCTTAGTATAGAGCTCATCTTTCAAATAATTTTGTAGAGATTATTAAATGAGAAGTATCAGAGGGGAGGAAAGTTAATTGTTTACTCCAACGCATGTCCGACATATGGTTAAGCATCTTGTAGTTTTCACTCTTTCTCTGCTTCTTGTTCTAACTACCGCGTTAGGAAGCTCTGTCGCTGTAGCAGACACCACGATTACGCCTGAAGTCGCTTTGAGTGGTATCTACCCACACTATACTGGCGGCACAGGCTCATATAGCCTTGACTATTATGTCGTGAAGTACACAGTAACGATGGATAAGCCACGCCTTTTTGGCATGAAGCAGACTGCCAACACTATGGGTGTTCAGCTTCTTTCTGAAGACACTAATTCTCCAGTGGCAAGTGGAAATGTTATCAATGGATATGCATACTCCCAGCAGACGACTTATGTTCCTGATGGCTATACTTCGATTTTTACTCCTACACTGTCTGCGACGAATATAATTACTCTTTCTTTCAAGATTCCTGCGTCGAAACTTCAATACTGGAAGTTCACGTCAGATATGTTCAAGTTCGACTTCATGCTTCTCAAAGAAGAGAACGGTGTTTATACTCAGCTAACTGATACGCAAGAATCGACGACAGGTACACAGACTGGTTCTACTATCAAGACGAATTGGGTAGGGTATTACTACGACGATGGATATGTATCGCGTTTTAGAATTAGTAGTGTCGATGGGTCTCAGACATTACCGTCATTTTGTGTTGATGGCAAGACATCTACGTTGAATGAAGTAATCGGAACTTCTCGTATTGACGGCATTTCTACTGCCAAAGCAAAAAATTATTACTTCCAGAAGCTCTCTGAAGATAATCCCGCTGTCTATGGCGAGAATGGAGTTATTTCGACACGTTCTCAGGATGCTCAATATCGACCGTATACTTCTCAAGAAGAGATTATTAAGCACATTAAAATGGCGCTTTACTATTATCAGACTCAAGGTAGCACTGATAGTATTCTTTCTGCGAAGCGGAAGAAGACGAAGAATTATCAGCACTATCTTCTTGAGCAACAACTTATTTGGATGTATACCGATGGTATTGCTTCAAGTAATACTGCTTGGAAGAATGTGCATGACCACTATCTTTATACTGGCGATACTGCGAGTATTTCGTTTAAAGATACGCAGACTCTATTTTCGCGTATCGAAGCTCAGAATCTTACACAGAGCCAGCTTGATAGCATTACGTTGACATTCTGGCAAGGCGTGGGACCGACGGGTAGTGAAAAACGACCGAGTCAAAATCAGATGACTTATGAGTACAACCCAAACGTTGTTTCGCTTTCCGTAGTTAAGGTGGATGTGAATGCAACTACAACACGGCTTGCAGGTGCAACCTTCACTCTAAAGAATTCTGCTGGAGAAGTTGTCAGTACACAAACAAGCGGCGCAGACGGTACTCTTACTTTCCGTAAACTTACTGACGGTACATATATGTTGCAGGAAACTGTGGCTCCTTCCGGTTATGACCTTAATGCGACTGTGTACACCGTAACTGTTGCGGGTGGCTCTTTCACTATTAAAGACATGCAGAATAATACTGTAGCTCTTAACTCATCTGGTCAGCTTCAAGTTGGCGATAAAAAGACGCCTGTCAAAGGTAAGTTCGCTGTGAAAAAGGTGGATGCTGACGATGTGAGTAAGACTCTTGCCGGTGCTACCTTTGAGCTCAAGCTCAACAGCACTTCAGCTAGTACATCTTTTGAGAAAACAACGGATTCACGTGGACTCATTTCCTTTGAAGATTTAGACCCAGGACAGTATCTCTTGAAGGAGAAAGAAGCTCCATATGGTTATCAGCTTGATAGTGCAACTTACGTGATTGACGTTCATGATGATGGAACCGTCACATGGAGGAATACTGCTACTGGAGAGTCTTCTTCGAGTGCTGGTCGTGACATCACTATCACCATAAAGGACTCTGCCTATCCACCGATGAAGGTGCAGGTAGTTAAGATGACTCACGTCGCTGGAGATGGTAGCGAAACGCAGGAAGTGCCTATTACATCTGGGAAACTTGTCCTGAAGCTAACCGCTGTAGCCGGGAATACACACGCTGTGCCTACTGGTAAAGATACTTTTGAGTTTGATTTGTCTACACAGCCATCTGACGGAACTGAAATGACACCACTAACGATGACTCTACCAGACGGGTTAAGTGGTGACTATATCCTCACTGAGGTGAGCGCTCCGGCGGGGTATGTAAAGACGAATAAGTCATACACGATTCGTGTCAATCCGGACAACAGGACCGTTACGCTGCTAGATTCTTCGAATTTGCCATCAACTGTGCTGTATAGATACGACGTGCAGGACAAGGTGGACGATATGAGAAGCCTCAAGATTTTTAATGAGAAACCAGAGTATCCGCATACAGGTGGCAGTGGAACTCGTATGTTCACTGTCGCAGGATGCATCGTGATGCTTATAGGTATTGCTATCGCCTTCGGATATCGAAGTAAAGCAAAGAATAAATAAGATTTTGCGCACACAAACGTGTGTACAGGAAATTGTATGAACCCCATACATCATGTCGATGATAAGAGAGGAGAGATGATGCGAGCAAAGTCTAAAGTATTAGCTGCACTCGTTGCACTCTTTATGATGGTAGGTACTCCTGCAGCTGCAATGGGTACTGCTGTAGTGGCGCACGCCGCTAATGATAAGACAAGCACAGTTACCATTCACAAGTTGATGATGACTGATACTCAGTTGGATAGTTGGACAAGTCCTGAGAAGTATGATGGTACTCAGTCTCTCAGCGAGCTTTCTACACTTGCTGGTCAGGACCTTAAGGAAGTAGCAGGCGTTTACTTCGCAGCACAGAACAAGGCTGGAAAGTGGATTAATGCAAATGGTCAAGAAGTATCCTCAGCTAAGGATGCACTTGGCGGGCTGACCACAGCAACTGGTCTTGCTTTGAACGTTTCCAATTTTGATCAGTCCAAGCCAACCGTATACCGATTCGTGGAAGTCAAAGAGCTTTCTGAATATAAGGGCGCTGATGGTCAGACTCTTTCACGTCAGAAGGCAACTGATATCGAGGTAACTCTTCCATTCGTAAAGGCTGATGGTTCTATTCTTGATAATGTTCAGACTTATCCAAAGAATACAGAAACTGGCAAGCCAGAGCACAGCAAGGCACTCGATACTTCTGCAGATAAGACTGGTAGCGATGTCAAGAATCACGGCATGTCTGTGACTAAGGGCGACAATGTACCATTCGTTCTTACTACTAAGATTGCGGCTGGTTCTACTCTGAACAAGGCAGATTGGAACGATACCATGTCTGCTGGTCTCAAGATGAACAAGGATGTCACTATTACTGATAATGCAGGTGTAAACCTTGCTCAAGGTGACTACACTGTGACATACACAGATAAAGGTTTCGCGCTTGCACTGAAGGCTTCTGGCCTGACTAAGCTTGCAAAGGTTACCGCGCCAACGGATGCTTCCTTCAAGGTTTTGGGTGCAGACCCAGCTGTCAACGGTCAGAACAAGGCTGTGACATTTACTCTCAAGTATTCTGCAAACGTTACGGAAGACGCTCAAATTGAGCAGGCTCTCGATAACTCCTCCACCTTCCACTATGGAAACAATCCTGGATACACCACAGAGCCAGGCGACAACAATCCTCCAACCGTAACTCCAAAGAATCACGAGATTACTGTAAAGAAGTCCTTCACAAACGGACCAACTGCTGCTTCTCCTACAACTGACTGGCCTGCTGGTTTGAAGATTACGTACACTCTTCAGGTATTTGATCCAACTACAGTAGACAGCGAAACAGCTGGTGCAGCGGACAATGGCTGGACCAATGTATCTGGTCAGTCCTTAGAGCTTAACGCTACTAAGACTACAGGTTCCTTCACAGGTCTTGACGATAGCAAGTCCTACCGAGTAGTAGAAACTGCAGTTGATGGTTGGGTACCAAACTACTCTGTAGATACTGATGGTAATGTTGTCGTAGTCAACAAGAAGAACGTCAACCCACAGCCAATCGGTCCAAAGCACGTGACAGTCGTCACCTTCGGAAAGAAGTGGGTCAAGACTTCTCAAGAAGCGACTGAACGTCTTGCAGGCGCAAAGTTTGTCATCAAGAACAGTGCAGGAAAGTTCCTCGCTCTTCAGGAAGATGCAACAAACACAGCGAACAAGGCTGCTTATGAATCTGCTATGAAGGCATATCAGGACGAAATTGCGAAGTTCAATAAGGACAATACTTCTACCACTCAGGCAAATATCGATGCTAAGTACAATGCGATGAAGGCAGCATATGAAGCAATGAATGAGCAATATCGCTGGGTAGACTCCCAAGATGATGCACTCGTGCTGACTTCTGACGAAGCTGGTCGTTTCGAAATTAACGGTCTGCGCAAGGATACATACAACCTCGTAGAAATCGCAGCACCAGCTGGTTACGCATTAAACTCTGCACCAATCAGCTTCGAAGTAAAGCCCGGGTCATACACCACTGGAAACATCGAATACAGTCCAACTGATGCTTCCAAGACTGCAACTCAGGTCATCAACAAGAAGGTTACCATCCCACAAACTGGTGGCATGGGTACCATTCTCTTCACTATTGCTGGTATCGCCATCATGGTTGCAGCAGTTGTGGCTTTGAAGATGAACAACAAGAAGTCTGAATCAGACGCAGAGTAAACATCTGCGACAACACAAGATATACGAGAAGATAAAGGAGGCAGTATGAAGTACAACACAATGAAGTCAGTTTTAACTGGTATGGCTGCACTTATAACTGTCTTCTTTGTCGTCCTTGTATCTTTCACAGCAAGTGCCGCTCATGCGCAAGATACGTCGTACACTCTGAACATTCATATCAAGAATTACGATGCTATCTACGCGGCATACGGTGGAAGCACATCGACGAATCTACAGATGTGGGAAGTTCCGTCATCTGCATTGGCTGAGAATAGAGACATTCAAGACACATTCCAAAAACTTCATGAGAAGACTCAGGGAGCACTTGACGCCACTTACTCGGCTGTACAAGTCCCTGTCACGTTTATGCGTGATGGAATTCATACGTCGAATGTAAAGCAAGGTATCTTCTACGTGCGTGGGAGTTTCCCGACCTCTGATAATCTCAATAAATTCGAGTTTATGGTAGACACTCGCGATGCTGGAACGTCGCATGTCATTGACATTGATGCAAAGTCTATCGTAGAGAATCCTCATGCACCTACCGGAAACTATTACTTCCTCAAAGTAGGTGATGATGCTGCACAGACCCCTTTGAGCGGAGCAGTATTCAAGGTATATACCTACGATAAAGTTACCCATACATATTCTGACGTCATGGTATCAGGTAAAGCTTTGACCGTAACGTCAGATAAAAATGGTGAGTTCCATGTAAGTGATTTGCCTTATGGTAACTATGCGCTTGAAGAAGCGAAGGCACCCGATGGCTTTGTCAAGCTCAACGGATACGTACACTTTACCATTGATTCTTCTACAAATCAGGGAAGGAAGCACAAGGTCCTTGTGATTGAAAATCATAGGAAGCCAAATATTCCACCCCTTGCCAAAACTGGTGCGTCAGTGATAGCTATTGCACTCATCGCAGTACTTTTCGTAAGTCTGGGTATAGCTGTTTATCGCAAGAAATATCAGAGAATCTAAAGATATGCGTATTTCTCATGGTTCGGTTAGAAGTCTTGTCGCTTCTGCCGAACCATTACTATTTTGAGCATCACGATTTTAATTTGTCTGACAGAATATCCGAAGGAGACGGGAGAAGGCGGCAAGTATGACAGATAAGAGACATGTCAATCCTACTCATAAGCCGAGCAAGTCTCTGAGCACTCGTAAACGTAAAAAGCTTATCGTCAATATAGCAATTGGGCTCGTTTTTGCCATTGGACTTGGGGTGCTTCTTTACCCACAAATTTCGCAGTTATACTATCGTATCGAGTCGCGCCAGCAAGTAGCAGACTTCGACGAGACAAGTAGATCCATCTCTCAAGAAGAGATCAACAAGCGCATGAAGCTTGCTGAAGCATACAACTCTACTCTCACAAATCTCGTCAAAGATCCTTATGGAAAAGATCAGAAGAAGCAAGGCGTCGCAGAGTATGCGCGGATGCTCGAAGTGCATGAAATGCTGGGACACGTTGAAATTCCTAGCATTGACGTAGATATCCCTATCTATGCGGGTACGAGTGAACAAGTGCTCGCTAAGGGTGTAGGGCATTTGGAGGGTACGTCGCTGCCCATTGGTGGAAACTCTACTCACACTGTGCTGACTGCTCATTCTGGTTATCCAACTGCTCGTCTTTTTACCGATATTCGCAAGATGAAAAAGGGCGATAAGTTTTATATTCACAATTTAAAAACGACACTTGCATACCAAGTAGATCAGATTTCCGTCATTGAGCCAACCGATTTTTCAAAGCTTCTTATCGTACCTGGTCATGATTACGCTACTTTACTGACATGTACGCCACTGTATGTTAATACGCATCGTTTACTTGTACGAGGACATCGTGTCCCTTATGTGCCAGCCGCGGATGAGAAGATTATAGCGGAAAATCGAGCAGCATTTATCTATAAATATCTCTTCTACGTATCAGTTGTAATCATTGCGGTGCTTGTGATGACGATTCTGTACCTGAGTCGTAAGAGAAAGATTATGCTCAAACGGCTAGCAGTGCAACGTGAGCTCATGCAGGAGACAGCGACTGCAAAGGGCAATGAGAACGGGGGAGAGACGGCTCGTGAGCAGAAATGAGGCGAGAGCAATGGCTAAACGTAAGAAGGGGATAAAACGTAGCATCATTGCAATCATCGTTTTTATTGTAGGTTTGAGTATTTTTCTCTATCCTACGGTGTCAAATCTCTATTATGAGTTAGGCACGCAGCGTGAAATTTCTAATTACGATACTGCTGTGAAATCAGTCTCTCAAGAGGAGATTGCTAAAAAGCTGAAGCTTGCGAAGGCATATAACTCCACAATCGATGCTTCAAAGCTCGTCGAGCCGTTTACTCCCTCGCAAAAACGGCAGGGAGTCGCAGAATACGCTCGTATGCTTGAAGTCAAAGAAAAAATTGGCTATGTAGAAATTCCGAGAATTCAGCAGTCTTTACCTATTTATGCCGGAACTTCCGATGAAGTCCTGAGCAAAGGTGTGGGGCATATGGAAGGGACGTCGTTGCCTGTCGGTGGCAAGAGTACTCATGCAGTTTTGGCGGGACACCGAGGTCTCCCTACGAAAAAGATTTTTACAGATTTAGACAAAGTAAAGAAGGGAGATGTCTTCTTTATTCACGTTCTCGATAAAGTGCTCGCATATAAGGTAAATAGTATAAAAGTCATAGAACCGAGCGATTTTAAGCCGATACTTGTGCAACCTAGCAAGGATCTCGTGTCTCTTTTAACCTGCACGCCGCTAGGTATTAATTCTCACCGTTTGCTGGTGACAGGTTATAGGATTCCATACACCCCAGATGCGAACCTCAAGCTCAACGATATTTATTCTCTGAAACGAAAATATCTCATTGCTTGTGTCGTTTCGGGGGCGATAATTCTTGCACTTATATGTGTTATCCATCGTCAGCGAGTAAAGCTACACAGAAGCAATCAGGTCGAGTTTGAGAAAAACTAGTTATCGATTTCTCACTGGTGATACAAATAAAATAGTGGGTTAAGAGGACTTTTGTAAACTAACTTTATGAAAGTTCTCTTATTTATTTGAGTTTCCGTGCACGACCTCATAAAATGTGATGTACAACACATTAAGAGACATAGAAGTCCTATCAGGCCGAAGGAGGTCCTCGTGGCAAAGACAGCTGAAAAGGCACCTGTAAAGGAAGCACAGCCAGAGATGACAGATGCACAGAAGGAAGTAGATACTCTCGTCAAGCGCGCGCTTGTAGCACTTGATGAATATCAAAGCTTTGATCAGAAGAAAATTGATTATATCGTAGCTAAAGCATCGATTGAAGCTCTTCATGCGCATTTGGAACTCGCGAAGTTGGCGGTGGAAGAAACTGGTCGCGGCATGGTAGAAGATAAAGCTACAAAGAATATCTTCGCGTGTGAGCATGTCACTCACCACCTTGCAAATCAGCGCACTGTAGGCATCATCAGAGAAGATGAAGTTGATGGTATCACCGAGATTGCTGAACCAGTTGGTGTAGTTGCCGGTGTGACTCCAGTAACAAATCCTACATCTACCGCGATTTTTAAATCGTTGATTGCTTTGAAGACTCGTTGTCCTATCGTCTTCGGTTTTCACCCATTTGCGCAGGAGTGCTCGAAGGCAGCAGCAAAGATAGTACGAGATGCTGCAGTGGCTGCTGGCGCACCAAAGGACTGCATTCAGTGGATTGAGCATCCATCTATCGAGGCGACAGGTGCTTTGATGAAGCATCCTGGCGTGGCGACTATTCTCGCGACAGGTGGTCCTGGCATGGTTCAGGCTGCATACACATCAGGAAAGCCAGCGCTGGGCGTAGGTGCAGGTAATGCTCCTGCTTATGTTGATAACGATGTCGACCTCGACCGTGCGGTCAACGATCTTGTACTTTCGAAGCATTTTGACTATGGCATGATTTGCGCTACTGAGCAGGGCATTATCGCTCATACGGATGTGTACGATGCTTTGGTTGAGAAGATGAAGACTCGTCACACCTATTTTGTCACGGGAGATGATAAGACCAAGCTTGAAAAGTTCATGTTTGGCACCACTGCTGGGCAGTACGCAAAAGATGGCATAGTCCCAAAGCTTAACGGCGCCGTAGCAGGTAAGTCGCCATTGTGGATTGCTCAGCAGGCAGGTATTACCATTCCTGAAGATACTGTGATTATCGCAGCGGAATGCAAGGAAGTAGGGTATGCTGAGCCTCTCACACTGGAAAAGCTTTGCCCGGTTCATGCAGTAATGCGTGCGCAAGATAAGGATCAAGCGTTTGAGATGTGTGAGCAGATGCTGAAGTTCGGCGAAGGGCACACTGCTGCCATTCACACCAATAATGAAGCGCTTGCTAAAGAGTACGGCTTGCGTATGCATGCATGCCGCATTATCTGGAACTCACCGGCTTCTCTTGGCGGTATTGGTGATATCTACAATGCTATTGCACCGTCCCTTACCCTTGGTTGCGGTTCATACGGTGGCAACTCTGTAGCAGGCAATGTTCAGGCAGTCAATCTTATCAATGTCAAGCGCGTAGCAAGAAGGAACAACAACATGCAGTGGTTCAAGATTCCACCTAAGACATACTTTGAGCCAAATGCTATCCGTTACTTGCGTGATATGGTTGGCGTCAATCGTGTCGTCTTCGTTTGCGACAAAGTCATTTTAGATTTGGGTATCGTCGACAAGGCTATTCAGCAGCTTCGTCAGCGTCTCAACAAGGTAGAGTGGCGCATTATCGACTATGTCGAGTCGGAGCCTTCCATTGACACTGTTGAGCGTGGTGCTCGCATGATGCGCGAAGAGTTCCAGCCAGATACCATCATCGCTATCGGTGGTGGTTCTCCTATGGATGCAGCAAAGATTATGTGGTTGCTCTATGAACACCCAGAAATTGAGTTCCGTGATATCCGTGAGAAGTTCTTCGATATTCGTAAGCGCGCGTTCCGTCTACCGGAGCTTGGTAAGAAGGCAAAGCTTGTATGCATACCAACGACGTCGGGTACGGGTTCTGAGGTTACACCATATGCAGTTATCACAGACACAAAGACAGGTATTAAGTATCCAATTACGGACTACTCATTGACTCCATCTGTCGCTGTTATTGATCCTGTACTTTCTCGCACGCAGCCTCGCCGAGTCGCATCTGATTCTGGTTTCGATGCTATTACTCATGCGATGGAGGCGTACGTATCTGCTTATGCGAATGACTTTACCGATGGTATGGCTCTCCATGCGCTTAAACTGCTCTGGGAGAATCTCGCTCCTTCGGTTCTTGAAGGTCAGACAAACCAGCGTGCGCAAGAAAAAGTACATAATGCTGCAACCATGGCAGGTATGGCATTTGGCTCTGCGTTCTTAGGCATGTGCCATTCGATGGCTCATACCATTGGTGCTTTGTGTCACATCGCTCACGGACGTACAAACTCCATTTTGCTTCCATATGTCATTCGTTATAATGGACAGATTCCATTGGAGCCAACATCATGGCCAAAGTTTGACCGTTACAACACACTTGAGCGTTACCAAGATATTGCCAAGCAGCTTGGCATTAAGGCAGATACGCCGGAAGAGGGTGTAGAAAACTTGGCGAAGGCTGTAGAGGATTATCGCGACAATAAACTTGGCATGGATAAGTCCTTCCAAGCTGCTGGTGTAGATGAGGATCATTTCTGGTCTGTACTCGATCAGATTGGTATGCGTGCATACGAAGACCAGTGCACTCCAGCAAATCCGCGTATCCCACAGATTGAGGATATGAAAGATATTGCTATCGCAGCATATTACGGTGTATCGCAGGAAGAAGGAAAGAAGATTCGTGCTGAGCGTGCAGCGAAAGACGCTGAGTAGGAGTTAATTCTTCTCAATCGGAAATGTGCCGAATTATGTAGAGTAGTGTGTAATAACACACCTAGGCAGCTCTCGCAAGATATACAAAGTAAAGCTTGTAGCGAGAGTTGCCTTTTGTATTCTCGTGGGGAATAATCTTGTGTGATGGTTCCCGTATAATCTCTTAATAATCACATAAAGTTACATAAGTTGTTATGTGACAATCATTGGTGCAAGAGGATGGAGAAACGCGAATATGGTGATTCATAATTTCTTGGCTTTACGCTCAATATGGATTATTTTTCTGCGCTTTCTTTCACCTCTGAATAAAAAGATGAGGGTTGCACTTGGCTGGATTTTGGCGATTGGTCTTATAGCGTCGATTGGTACAACGGCTGAGACAAGTCAACATAGTGGGAAAGCATCACATATGGCATTGTGTATTTCTATGGCGACAGCAATTTTTGTCCTCTGTGCGATTATACGTGGTTGCTTGATATGGCTGAGACTCTACATAAAATATCGTGACAATAAACTACGCGCACAACAAGAATTTGTGACGGATTCTACAGAGCTTGCTGGGCAGAAGAGCTTTATGGAGTTAGCAGGATATAACTCACTCGGCGTGATTATGACTATTTTCTTCGTTGTTATGTGGGCTGCTTTATCGGTAGTTGCACTTCAAGCGTGTATACGTGCGTGGTAGGCGGCTCAGTGGGATATTATCGTTTATCTACACGAGAAGTGATGCGTGAGATGTCGCAGATGAATCGCGCAAAGAAATGGATAACGATCGCGAGCGTTGCCCTTGGGATACTCGTCCTCTCGTGGTTTGTGTTAGGCAACTTTGGCACAGGTAAGTATGCCCTCTACGTTGTTGGATTCAAGGCGTTAACGGTGCTCTATGTGGGCATCTATATCGATGTTCTATGTTTATGTGCTTTATTTATGCAAGTGCAAAAGATACAGGTTTGGGCTGCTAAACGACGTGTAAAACACGATACGTACAACGGTGATGAAGTGAACCGTAAAACGCGTGCAATATCGATTAAGAGTGTGATGGAGAAGGCCTGGAGAAGGTTCTTGGCTTTCGTGGGAGTGATAATATTCGTCTTTCTGGGAGTTGCGATGCCACTTTTTGGAGTATCGCTCACGAAAGATACAATTTACGATATACAACACGGGCCGGTTATTGGTGTGGCACGTGCAGTCTCTGCTGAACATCATAGGGCAGGGAGAGCAGGCGTGACGAATGACATCACATATGAGGGGACTTTTTATCGAGAAAATCAGCAAGGGACTTCCTCAGTTACTGATTTAGAACGTGCAAAATCACCGGGACTCTATAGAGTTAAAGCACAATACGATGTGAGTTTCGGCACCTATGGTCTGGATGACATCGCTCAACCGTCTCAGCTATATATCGTGCGCGTTTACCCGAAAACGCATGCACTTATTTCTGTGAGAAGCGTGAAATAAATAGGAAATCAAAAATTGCTGATTTTGCCGTACATGCGCATGCGTGTCGAACGGAAGGATACGTGTATTCTTGACTTTCGTACTCATTGGCACGGTTTTATGGATGCAAAATTTGAAATGCTGTAAAGCGGTGCGTAGCACTCGACACGCCCGAATTTTTTAGGCATGGGTCGTGCTTAAATTGATGAGTTGCCTGTTTTAGGCTCGCATGTTTTTATGCTTAATATCTTAAATAGCGAGCGTGGCAGCGGTAAGTGCCGCTAGCTACGCACTGATGGGGAATCGTCCACGGGCGAAATTTGCCGGTTAGTGCTCTGAACAGGTTGGAAATGTATCGATCGCAAGAAAGGGCGGACGGCGAATGGCGGGACAGAAAATCCGCATCAGGCTTAAGTCCTATGACCATGAGGTCATCGACCAGTCGGCTAAGAAGATTGTCGAAACGGTCACGAACGCGGGTGCAACTGTAGTTGGCCCAGTTCCACTTCCTACTGAGAAGAACGTATTTGTTGTTATCCGTTCTCCTCATAAGTACAAGGATTCTCGCGAGCACTTCGAGATGCGCACCCATAAGCGCCTCATTGACATCGTAGACCCAACTCCAAAGGCAGTTGATTCTTTGATGCGTCTCGATTTGCCAGCAGATGTAAATATTGAGATTAAGCTGTAGGGAGGGGAGAAATGACATCTAATAACAATCGTCAGGCATTGTTGGGCAAGAAGCTCGGCATGTCTCAGGTATGGGATGAGAATGGTTTCTTCGTTCCAGTAACTTTGGTGGAAGTAGACACCAATGTTGTTACAGCTGTAAAGAATGAGGAATCTGACGGCTATAAGGCTGTTCAGATTGGTTTCGGCGCTATTGACCCTACTAAGGTCTCCAAGCCATTGGCTGGTCACTTTGCTAAGGCAGGCGTCACCCCACGCCGTCACCTCGTAGAGTTCCGCACTGAAGACGTAGAGAACTACGAAGCAGGTCAGGAACTCACTGCAGAAGTATTTGGCGAAGGTGCTACCGTTGACGTAACGGGCACTACCAAAGGTAAGGGCTTCGCAGGTACTATCAAGCGTTGGGGCTTCAAGTCCTATCGTCGTACCCATGGTTCTCACAAGAATGAGCGTCGCCCAGGTTCTGTAGGCGCATGTGCGACTCCAAGTCGTATCCTCAAGGGTAAGCGCATGGCAGGTCGCATGGGTCATGACACTCACACCACTCTTAACTTGACTGTAGTAAAGTCTGACGCAGCTAATGGCATCCTCGCTATCAAGGGCGCGGTTCCAGGACCTAAGGGTTCCCTCGTTGTCGTACGCACTGCAGTGAAGGGAGCATAAGGTATGGCAAACGTAACTTTGAACATCACCGATGCTAACGGCAAGGCAGCAGGTTCTGTAGATGCTCCTGTAGAGCTCTTCGGAATTGAGCAGGATGTTGTGCGTGCACACGTTCCACTCGTACACCAAGTTGTTATCGCACAGCTTGCAGCTGCTCGTCAGGGCACTCATGCTGTAAAGAATCGCGCACGTATCTCTGGCGGCGGCAAGAAGCCTTGGAAGCAGAAGGGCACTGGACGTGCTCGTCAGGGTTCCATTCGCGCTCCGCAGTTCGCAGGAGGTGCAGTAGTACATGGTCCAGTACCTCGTGACTACACCCAGCGTACTCCAAAGAAGATGAAGGCAGCAGCACTTCGTTACGTTCTTTCTGATCGTATGAATGCAGGTCGCGTACACGTAGTTGACTTCGGTTTGGGCGAAACTCCATCGACCAAGACTGCTAAGGCAGCTCTTGCTCCAGTTGAGTCTCGTTTTACCACCGTTGTACTTACTCGCGAGCAGATTACCGAATGGCTTTCTGTTCGTAATCTCACCTACGTACATGTACTCTTCGTAGATCAGTTGAACACCTACGACGTAGTCACAGCTGAAGATGTCGTCTTCACAAAGGAAGCTCTTGAAGCTTTCGTTGCTGCTAAGACTGCTGTTAAGGAGGCCTAAGTAACAATGGTCGCAATTCATAAGCCAGCACATGACATCATCATCAAGCCAGTAGTTTCTGAAAAAGCTTATATGAACTCTGATCGCGGTCAGTACACTTTCGTGGTAGCTCCTTCCGCAAATAAGATTCAGATCAAGCAAGCTGTAGAAGAAATCTTCAAGGTTAAGGTTACTAACGTAAATACTCTGAACCGCGCAGGCAAGCGTCAGCGCACACGCACTGGTTACGGTCAGCGTGCTTCACAGAAGCGTGCAATCGTTACAGTTGCAGCAGGTCAGACTATTGATATTTTTGGTAACTAAGCAGTAGCCGAGAAAGTTAAGGAAAACATATTATGGCTATCCGCGTATATAAGCCAACGACTGCAGGTCGTCGTAACGCATCTGTTTCGGACTTTTCCGAAATTACGCGTTCCACACCTGAAAAGTCCTTGCTCCGTAAGTTGAGCAAGACTGGTGGCCGTAACTCTTACGGTCGCATCACGAGCCGTCACCGTGGTGGCGGTCACAAGCGCCAGTATCGTCTCATCGACTTCAAGCGTTGGGACAAGGATGGCGTACCAGCAAAGGTTGCACACATCGAGTACGATCCAAACCGTTCTGCTCGCATTGCATTGCTCCATTTTGCAGATGGTGAGAAGCGCTACATCATCGCTCCAGAAGGTATCAAGCAGGGTGACACCATCGAAACAGGTGCACAGGCAGATATCAAGCCTGGTAACAATTTGCCTCTTCGCAACATCCCAACAGGTACCGTTGTTCATGCAATTGAACTTCGTCCTTTGGGTGGCGCAAAGATTGCACGTTCTGCAGGTGCATCCGTACAGCTTGTAGCTAAGGACGGTAACCTCGCACAGCTACGCATGCCATCTGGCGAAATTCGTAACGTAGACGCTAACTGCCGCGCAACCGTTGGCGAAGTAGGTAATTCCGAACACGCTAACATTGAGCTTGGTAAGGCAGGTCGTGCACGTTGGATGGGCAAGCGCCCACACACCCGTGGTGAATCTATGAACCCTGTGGACCATCCACATGGTGGTCGTACCCGCGGTGGTAAGGCACCAGTATCCCCATGGGGTAAGGGTGAGGTTCGTACACGTCGTCCTAAGAAGGCTTCGAACAAGATGATTGTTCGTCGTCGTCCTAACGGTAAGAACCGCAAGTAAGGGAGTGTCGAAGAGATGACTCGAAGCATCAAGAAGGGCCCATTCGTCGACGCCCACTTGCAGAAGAAAGTCGACGCTCAGAACGAAAAGGGTACTCACGACGTTATTAAGACTTGGTCTCGTCGTTCCATGATTACCCCTGACTTCATTGGTCACACTTTCGCTGTTCATGACGGTCGTAAGCATGTGCCAGTGTTCGTTACTGAATCGATGGTAGGACACAAGCTCGGTGAGTTCGCTCCAACGCGTACTTTCCGTGGCCACGTGAAGGATGATAAGAAGGGACGCCGCTAAATGGAAGCTAAGGCAATTGCACGTCACGTACGCGTGACGCCTCGCAAGGCTCGCCGCGCCGTCGACCTCATCCGAGGCAAGAAGGCAACCGAAGCCGTTACCATTTTAAAGTTTGCTCCACAAGCAGCATCTACTCCAGTGCTTAAGGTACTTGAGTCCGCTATCGCGAATGCACGCGTTAAGGCTGAAGCAGCAAACGAACCATTCCGTGAGAACGATTTGGTAGTAGCAGCTACTTATGTAGACGAGGGTGTAACTCTCAAGCGTTTCCGTGCTCGTGCACAGGGTCGCGCAGGTCGCATTAACAAGCGCACTTCCCACATCACGGTCATCGTTGCAGATAAGGAAGGTGCACGCTAATGGGCCAGAAGGTAAATCCATTTGGTTACCGCCTCGGCGTAACCGAGTATCACCGTTCTAAGTGGTTCTCTGATTCCAACAAGCAGGGCGAGCGTTACCGCGATTTCGTTCTTGAGGATGACAAGATCCGTAAAGCAATGAACAAGGACCTCGAGCGTGCAGGCGTTTCCCGCGTCGTTATCGAGCGCACTCGTGACCGTGTTCGCGTAGACATTCACACAGCTCGCCCAGGCATCGTTATCGGTCGTCGTGGTGCAGAAGCTGATCGTGTACGCGCAAAGCTTGAGAAGATCACTAGAAAGCAAGTCCAGCTCAACATCTTCGAAGTGAAGAATGCTGCAATCGATGCACAGCTCGTTGCACAGTCCATCGCTGAGCAGCTTGCAAATCGCGTTACTTTCCGTCGTGCGATGCGTAAGGCTCAGCAGGATGCAATGCGAGCTGGCGCAAAGGGTATTCGTATCAAGCTTTCCGGTCGCTTGGGCGGTGCAGAAATGTCTCGCTCTGAGTTCTACCGCGAAGGTCGCGTTCCACTGCAGACTCTCCGTGCACTCATCGATTACGGCTTCTTTGAAGCATCTACCACTTATGGTCAAATCGGTGTAAAGGTATGGATCTACAAGGGCGACATGACTGAGAAGCAGTTCGAAGAGCAGCAGGCTCAGCAGAACAACCGCTCTCGTCGCGGTGATCGTCGTCCACGTCGTAACAACCGTGGTGCAGCTGCTCAGCGCGGTGCACAGCAGGCGGCTCCAGCTCAGGCTGAAGCTCAAGCTGCCGCTCCAGCTGAAACTGCTGAAGTAAAGGAGTAAGACAAAGTGCTTATCCCAAAGAGAACTAAATACCGTAAGCAGCACCGTCCGGTTCGCTCCGGTATGTCCAAGGGTGGTAACGAAATCGCTTTCGGTGATTTCGGTATTCAGGCTCTTGCTCCTGCTTACATCACCAACCGTCAGATTGAAGCTGCACGTATTGCAATGACCCGCTATATTAAGCGTGGTGGTCGCGTGTGGATTACAATCTTCCCAGATCGTCCTTTGACTAAGCATGCTCTTGGTGCTCGAATGGGTTCCGGTAAGGGCGCACCAGAGTTTTGGGTTGCAAATGTTCGTCCAGGACGCGTAATGTTCGAGATTTCCGGCGTTTCTGAGGAAGTTGCTCGTGAGGCGCTTCGCCGTGCAATTGATAAATTGCCTATGAAGTGCCGAATCATTGCACGTGAAGGCGGTGACAACTAAATGGCAGGTACAGCAGAATACTCGATCAAGAATTTGAACGAGAAGACCAACGCTGAAATTGAGGACTTCCTCAAGAAGTCGAAGGAAGAGCTTTTCAACCTTCGCTTCCAGAACGCTACTGGTCAGCTTGAAAATGCTTCCCGCATTAAGGCTGTGAAGCGTGATATTGCCCGCATGTACACTGTTCTTCGCGAACGTGAACTCGGCATTACCGAGTCCCCAGTGCAGGAATAGGAAAGTCTGAGGAGTAAAGATGGCTGAAAAGCTGGAACGCAACGATCGTAAGGTCCGCACTGGTTACGTAGTTTCCGATGCAATGGACAAGACGATTACCGTTGAGTTGGAGCAGCGCTCAACCCACCCATTGTATGGTAAGGTTGTTCGCAGCAACAGCAAGGTCAAGGTCCATGACGAGAACAACGACGCACATGTCGGCGATCTTGTTACAATTATGGAGACAAGGCCTTTGAGCAAGACGAAGCGTTGGCGTCTCAACGCTATCGTTGAGCGCGCTAAGTAAATAAGTTCGGCAAGGCTCCGTGTACACCCTGAGGTCACTGTACTCTTGTAGTTGCAAGGGGAGTGGTGGCCTTGGGTGTGCGTGGAGGACCAGCTCGGCTAAGGAGAATCAATGATTCAGCAAGAATCGCGACTTCATGTCGCCGACAACACGGGTGCTAAGGAAATCTTGGCAATTCGCGTGCTCGGTGGATCGAAGCGACGCTATGCCGGAATCGGCGACGTAATTGTCGCTTCCGTCAAGGATGCAATTCCTGGCGGTTCGGTAAAGAAGGGTGACGTAGTTAAGGCTGTCGTCGTCCGCACTGTTAAGGAACATCGTCGTGCAGACGGTTCCTACATCAAGTTTGATGAGAACGCAGCGGTTATTCTTGGTAGTGGCCGTGAACCAAAGGGCACACGTATCTTCGGACCAGTAGGTCGTGAATTGCGCGACAAGCGCTTTATGAAGATCGTATCTTTGGCACCGGAGGTGATCTAATGGTAGCGAAGATCAAGAAGGGTGACCTCGTCAAGGTTATTCGTGGTAAGGACCGCGGCGCAGAAGGTACCGTGCAGAGCGTTCTTCCAAATGATCGTCTTATCGTAGAAGGCGTTCAGATTGTAAAGAAGCACGTCCGTGCAACTCAGCAGGGTCAGCAGTCCGGAATCGTTTCCGTAGAAGCACCTATTCATCGTTCTAATGTGATGCTGATCGATCCAGAGACTAAGAAGCCAACTCGTGTTGGCGTTGTGGTCAAGGAAGAAGCACGTGATGGCAAGGTAAAGCGCGTACGCGTACGCGTAGCTAAGAAGTCTGGAAAGGAGCTGTAATGAGCGAAGTAAATATTGAGGCTCCAGCAACTCCTCGTCTTAAGGCACGTTACAAGGATGAAATCATCCCTGCTTTGGAGAAGGAATTCAATATTTCCAACCCTATGCAGGTCCCAGGTGTGGAAAAGGTAGTAGTTTCCATGGGTGTAGGAGCTGCAGCTCGCGACTCTAAGCTCATCGAAGGTGCAGTACGTGACCTCACCGCTATCACTGGTCAGAAACCAAAGATTACTCGCGCAAAGAAGTCTGTAGCACAGTTCCATTTGCGTGAAGGTCAGGCCATTGGTGCGTTCGTTACTCTTCGTGGCGATCGTATGTGGGAGTTCTTGGACCGTCTTTTGACTTTGGCTTTGCCACGTATTCGTGATTTCCGTGGTATTAACGGTAATCAGTTCGATGGTAACGGTAACTATAACTTTGGTCTTACTGAACAGTCTATGTTCCATGAGATTGATCCTGATTCCATCGATCACCGCCGTGGTATGGATATCACAGTTGTGACCTCAACTAAGAATGACGAGGAAGGCAAGGCTTTGCTTAAGCACCTCGGCTTCCCATTCAAGGAGGACTAAGAGATGGCAAAGACAGCTCTTAAGAACAAGGCAGCTCGTAAGCCTAAGTTCGCAGTTCGTGCATATACACGTTGCGAGGTTTGCGGTCGCCCACATTCCGTTTATCGCAAGTTCGGCCTGTGCCGCGTTTGCCTTCGCGAGAAGGCTCACCGTGGTGAGCTTCCAGGCGTAACGAAGTCCAGTTGGTAAATCGACGTTGAAGGTCCTCGGCCCTATAGGGAGCGGAGGAAACCACGACGAGGAAGGGCATCAGCCCAAATGACAATGACAGATCCAATCGCAGACATGCTTACACGTCTGCGTAACGCGAGTGCGGCAAAACACGAAACAGTGGACATGCCATACTCAAAGTTCAAGGCACATATTGCCGAAATCCTCAAGCGTGAGGGTTATATTGCTGATTTCACAGCAAAGGAAGCTCGTGTGGGCCAGACACTTGAAATTACTCTCAAGTACGGTCAGCACGGCGAACAGAGCATCCAAGGTATCAAGCGCGTATCTAAGCCAGGTTTGCGTCGTTATGCTAAGTCCGACGCACTTCCAATGCCTCTCGGCGGCTTGGGCATCGCTATTATCTCTACAAGCTCTGGTTTGATGACTCAGAAGGAATGCCTTGAAAAGGGCATCGGCGGCGAAATCGTCGCTTACGTGTGGTAAGGAGGGCTTGATTTAGTATGGCATCACATATTGGTAAGCTCCCTATCGCAGTTCCAGCTGGAGTAGAAATTACTGTTAATGGAAATATCTTCCAGGCTAAGGGTGTTAAGGGCACCGACTCTTTTGAGATTCCTGAAGGTATTTCTGTATCTGTAGAAGACGGTCAAATCACCTTTACCCCTGAAGATGATGCACGTCCAACCCGTGCAAAGCACGGTTTGGCACGCTCTCTCGCAGCAAGCATCGTTGAAGGTGTCTCCAAGGGCTTTGAGAAGCGTCTTCTTATCGTAGGTACCGGTTACCGCGTTGTAGCTAAAGGTAAGAATCTTGAGTTCTTCTTGGGATACTCCCACACTATTAACGTGGAAGCGCCTGAAGGCATCGAGTTTGAGGTAGTTTCTGCTAACGAACTTCTTGTCAAGGGTACTGACAAGCAGGCTGTCGGACAGGTTGCAGCTAACATTCGCAAGCTTCGTGCGCCAGAACCTTATAAGGGCAAGGGCATCAAGTATGCTGATGAGCGCATCATCCGCAAGGCTGGAAAGGCTGGTAAGTAAATGACGGTAACAATTTATGGTAAGGGCAAGAATGTTGCTCGCTTGCGCCGTCACGCACGTCTTCGTAAGAAGATTGCCGGCACTCCTGAGCGTCCACGCCTCGTAGTTTCTCGTTCTAACCGCAACATGGTTGCTCAGATTATTGATGACACCAAGGGTGTAACTCTCGTTTCTGAGTCCACTTTGCACAATGATTTTGGTACTTTTGAAGGCACTAAGGTCGAAGCTGCAAAGAAGGTTGGCGAATTGATTGCTAAGAAGGCAGTTGCAGCAGGTATCACTGAGGTTGTATTCGATCGCGGTGGTAATAAGTATCACGGTCGCGTTGCTGCGGTAGCAGAAGGCGCACGTGAAGGAGGTCTGCAGCTGTGAGCGATAACGAAAAGGAAATCAAGGTGGCTGAAGAGACTCAGACAAACGAGCAAGCTCCAGCAGCTGAAGAGCGCAAGGGTCGCCGTGCAAATCGCGGTGAAGGTCGCCGTGGCGAACGTCGCAACCGTCGTGAACGCAACGAGCAGCGCGATGAGCTTCTCGATCGCGTTGTAACTATCAAGCGCGTAAGCAAGACCACTAAGGGTGGTCGTACCATGAGCTTTGCAGCTCTCGTCGTAGTAGGCGATGGCAATGGCACTGTTGGTGTCGGCTATGGAAAGTCTCATGAAGTTCCATCAGCGATTGCTAAGGGACAACTTGATGCTAAGAAGCATATGTTCAGCGTTCCACGCGTTCGCGGTACTATCACTCATCCAGTGATTGGTCATGAGTCTGCAGGTACAGTATTGCTTCGTCCAGCAGCTCCAGGTACTGGTGTTATCGCTGGTGGTGCTGTTCGTGCAGTACTTGAGTGCGCAGGTATCACCGATATTCTGTCCAAGGATATGGGATCCGGTAACGCAATCAACACAGTCCGCGCAACTGTAGCAGCTTTGAAGCAGCTTGAAGAGCCAGAAGAAGTGGCAGCACGCCGCGACCTCTCTCTGTCTGAAGTTGCTCCAGATCAGCTCCTTCGTGAGCGTGCGCAGGGCATTGAAGAAGCTCGCAAAGTACGCGAAGAAGCAGCGGCAGCAGCAAAGGATGGTGAGTAATGGCTAAGCAGCTTAAGTTCACCTTAAAGAAGGGTCTCGTTGGCTCCACTCAGCGTCAGAAGGACAATGTACACTCTCTCGGTCTTCGTAAGATTGGTCAGAGCGTAGTACGTGATGATACTCCTGCGTACCGTGGTATGGCTAACAAGGTTCGTCATCTTGTAACTGTAGAGGAGATTGACTAATTATGGCAAACACTAATGAAGTCGATATCCTTCAGATGCATGACTTGCGTCCAGCTCCTGGTGCTAAGAAGTCCAAGACCCGTGTTGGTCGTGGTGAAGGTTCCAAGGGCAAGACCTCTGGTCGCGGCATGAAGGGCACAAAGGCTCGTTATCAGGTACGTCCTGGTTTCGAAGGTGGTCAGCTTCCACTGTACATGCGCCTTCCAAAACTCCGTGGCTTTAAGTCTCCATTCAAGGTAGAGTTCCAGGTAGTAAATCTCGCTGATTTGGCTACTTCTTTCCCTCAGGGTGGTGACGTAGACGTAGAAGCACTCGTTAACGCTGGTCTTGTACGCAAGAATCAACCTGTGAAGGTATTGGGCGACGGTGAAGTCACCGCAGCTTATACTTTGAAGGGTGTAAAGTCTTCTGCATCTGCAAAGGCAAAGATTGAAGCAGCAGGCGGCAAGATTGAAGACTAGTTGTGAGGCGTTCGTTAAAACGCTGACTAGATTCAATAAGTAGTTAAGTTTCTGCTTATTTGTAAGGTCCTTGGCACGTTTGAGTGTCAAGGACCTTATCTTTTGTTATGATTGACTTCAGTGTGTCTAAGTCAGTGTGTCTCGAACTTTCTCAAACGTGAGGCACTGCAGGAGGGAATTCAGTGAAAACGTTAATTCAGGCGTTGCGAGAAAAAGAGTTACGCAACAAAATACTGTTTACTATTTTCATTGTTATTGTGTACCGTATAGGAGCTGCTATCCCAACTCCAGGTATTGATTACAAGGTAGTAAGCAAAGCAGTAAAAAGTGCCGCAGGTGGAGAAAACTTTGTAGCACTGGTGAACTTGTTCTCTGGTGGCGCGTTACTACAGTTGTCTGTCTTCGCACTCGGTATTATGCCGTACATTACTGCGTCGATTGTTATCCAACTGCTGCGCGTTGTAATTCCTCGATTCGAGGCATTACATAAAGAAGGACAGTCTGGCGAAGCAAAACTTACTGAGTATACGCGATACTTAACCATTGGTCTCGCATTCTTGCAGTCGACGACAATCTTGGTAACTGCTCAGTCGGGTGCTCTCTTCGGAAGCGCAGTTTCAGGATCCGTAATCCCGGACAGTTCTGTTCATAATATGCTTTTCATGATTATCATCATGACAGGTGGAACAGGTCTGGTGATGTGGATGGCTGAACTTATTACCGATCATGGCATTGGTCAGGGTATGTCAGTTTTGATTTTCACTTCCATCTGCTCAGGCTTCCTCCCACAGTTGTGGAATATTGGTTGGACGAATAAGCAGTGGGGTCACTTTGCAATCGTGACGGGTACTCTTGTTGTTGTCTTGATCTTCGTCGTGTATGTCGAGCTTATGCAGCGTCGTATTCCTGTCCAGTACACGCGCCGAATGATTGGTCGTAAAATGTACGGTGGCACGTCTACATATCTGCCATTAAAGGTAAATATGTCCGGCGTAATCCCACCAATTTTCGCATCGTCAATTCTCGCAATCCCGACATTGATTGCTCAGTTCGGAAATGCTAACGCTGGCTGGGTAAAGTGGATTAACACATACTTGGCAAATACGACGTCTCTTTGGTATATCGGCTTGTATTCTGTAATGATTGTGTTCTTCACCTTCTTCTATACCTCTATCACGTTTAATACCGATGAGACAGCAGACAATATGAAGCAGTATGGTGGTTTCATTCCAGGTATTCGTGCAGGACGCGCGACATCTGAATATCTCACTTATGTGATGAACCGTCTGAACACAGTGGGAGCTGTCTACTTACTCTTTGTCGCGTTGATTCCGACGATTTTGATTTTGGCCTTGAAACTTGGTTCCAAGCTTCCTTTCGGCGGTACCACGATTTTGATTATTGCTGGTGTTGGTTTGGATACCTTGCGCCAGGCTCGTGCGCAGACCGAACAGTTCCAGTATGAAGGTTTCCTTGACATCAAGCATGATGAAGCTAAGGAAGATAAAGCCGCTTAACTTCTACATACATCGAGTAAAGACATAGAGTAGAAATTAGTTTAACGAAAGAAGAATTATAATGCGTTTACTTATCATGGGTCCACAAGGTGTAGGAAAAGGAACTCAGGCGGCAAGGCTTGCTGAGTATTTCCATATTCCAGCGATTTCCACCGGCGATATCTTCCGCTACAACTTGAAGAATCAGACTGAGCTTGGCAAGCAGGCACAGGCATTTATTGATAAAGGTGAGCTCGTACCTGATGAACTCACGAATTCCATCGTGAAAGATCGTCTTGCGATGGACGATGCGAAGGGTGGATGGATTCTCGATGGCTATCCTCGCAATGCGTCGCAGGTCGAGGCTCTCGATAAGATGCTTGAAGAGTTAGATACTCCGCTCGATGCAGTGGTGGCTCTTGATGCTGATCACGACGTCCTCATGAAGCGCATGATGAAGCGTGCAGAAATTGAGGGACGCGCTGACGACACTCCTGAAGTCATTGCTAAGCGTCTTGACGTCTATACAAAGGAAACTGCACCTCTCCTTGATACGTATGAAACTCGTGGTGTTCTCGTAGAGATTAATGGTGTAGGAGATATTGACGAGATTCACAAGAATATTGTTGCTGAGCTTGAAAAATAGGAGAGCTTTATAAAAGTAAAACTCATATTCTGAATTCCTGAAAGCACCCGTGTCTTTAAGGCACGGGTGCTTTGTTATACTTGCCTTATGACAACAGGACTTATTATTCTTATCGTTATAATTGCTCTTATTGTGATTATTGCTCTCTGGGCGATTGGTGCATATAACAATCTCGTTAATATACGTAATCGCGTAGCAAACGCGTGGGCACAGATTGACGTTCAGCTTAAGCAACGTGCGGACTTAATTCCGAATTTGGTCAACACAGTTAAGGGATATGCTGCTCACGAATCAGAAGTCTTTGAAGAGGTGACGAAGGCGCGTGGCGCTGTCCAATCAGCAGGAAGTGACAATACGCTTGAACGTATGGAAGCTGAAAATCAGCTTTCACGCGCGATGGTTAATGTTCTCGCAGTATCAGAGAATTATCCAGAACTAAAAGCAAATCAAAACTTCCTCGATTTGCAGGAACAGCTGAAGGCTTTGGAGTCAAAGATTGCTTATGCTCGTCAGTTCTATAACGACGTTGTGCTGAAGATGAATAATGCTATACAACAGTTCCCAAGCAATATCGTGGCAGGGTTCGGACATTTCGAGCTTGCAAAGCCATTCGAGACCGCTGGGAATGACCGTGAAGTGCCACAGGTTCAGTTCTCGTGAAGTATTCTCAGCATATAAAACGTGGAATTACGTGGGCAATAGTATATGCTGTTGTCTTTATCGTTATCCTTGGTATTTTCGGAGGTACTTCAGCGAACCGACGTGCTGCGTCTACCCGTCGTGAGGGAGTATCACAGGAGTATAAGGATTTGAACTACACTGCGACGATGGATACTCACGGAGACCTTCATATTAAGCAGAGAGTAACCATCGATCTTCATCGTCGCGATTCTGGTCCATGGAGGGGAATCACTCAAAAATTCCAGCTCAATGAGAGCGACGTCACCTCGATTTCTGACATTAGTGTAACAGATGCCAAAACAGGGCAAGCGTATACATATAGAAGTTATAGTGAAGTAGACCCCTACAAAGTCGGTATTTCTGACTGGAATGAGCAAGCTGCGAAATCGTGGTTTCTTAAGAATTCACGCGATGACACAGACTTTAATCCCGATACTGATGCTCTCCACGTTAAGAATTCTAAATACGCAGATATACAAGAAGGAGACTTTAAGTACGTAACCCTCGGATGGTGTATCCCTGTAACATATTCAGGTACATATACTTTTGACGTTTCCATGACGTTCAAAAATCTTGCCGGGAAACTTAAAGATGGCGCGTACTTCGCGTGGGAGCCAGTCTCCGATACCAATGAAGTGCCAATTCATAAGATGACAGTAAAAGTCGTCTTACCGCAGGGCGTATCACAATCGTATGGATGGCTACATACAGATAGCTCTGAGAGTACCACGAAGCGAGTGAACGACAGAGAGTATTCCTTCTCGGTGAAGAATGTGAAGAAGGATAACTACGTAGACTTTATCGCGGCATATCAAGGTGCAGATTCGTATAGTGATGTGCAACGTAGCTACACGCATGATGATATCGAAAAAGTAAAAAGCTCAGAGTATAACAAGCTGCAATCTGCTCGTGCAGAGAGTGCAAATACGAGAAGAACGTTGAGCTTCTATGGGATTATGATAATCTTCGCTCTTTCTATCGCAATAGCTATCGTCATATGGTTAATTTACGGTGCTCAATCTACACTGAAATTAGCGCAATATCGCGGAGAGCAGGATTATAATCGTGATCCTCCATCTGTTTCTCCAGCGGCGGCGGCACATATTTATGCGCTCATTACAGGGCACCCAAAGGATAAAGAAATTAAGTCGCGGGCGCTGAATGCGACGATATTGTCCCTTGTCTCTAAAGGTGCACTGATGATCCTTCCAGGAGCGCCAAGCACGTATAAGGATATTGACTTAGATAATGTCAAGTCTCAGGACATGAGTTCTGTCATGTCTACAGTCACGTCTCAAGGATATTTAGCTCAGCAGAGCAAAGTACAAGAGCATGTGATGACTTTTGTACTTGCTAGCGACATTGAGGAGAAGAGTTTCTCATCCAAGCATCATCTCAGTAATTCCGAGTGGCGTACCGCTCGCGTGCTGATGATGGTCGGTGAGAATGTTGGCTCATATGTATTTTCATCAAAAGATCTTGCGAACCAAGCTAGAGAAGCATCGATGAGTCGCAATACAACAAATAAGTTTGCAGAACGTGTCAAGAGCATGTACAACTCTCAGATAGCTGATTTTGATCGACTCCATGTTTCTGAATATCCTGCATGGCAGCGTGGCTGGCCGTTGACGATAGGTTGGATTTATGCGATTGTCACAGCACATTTCGGAATGCGGACTTCCTACTGGGCAGCGTATATCCTTATAGCAGTCGTCGTTCTTGCATTTACCGGCTTTGCTTGGGGATATGGTGCTCCAGCAATTCTTACAGAAAAGAACAAAAAGAAAGTTTCACAAGTTTACGGGTTGGCGCATTATCTCGAAGATTTTAGTAGCTTTACCGATCGAGGCGTTACTGATATGAAGCTCTGGGATAGATATTTAGTGTATGCAACGGCGTTTGGTATGAGTGAGACTGTCATGAAAGAACTTCGAAGTGCATATATTCACGATATGGATGTCGCGCAGTCTGCCAACGCAGATATTGATCCTTGGCAATACTATATGTATGATGATGCAATGTTGTCGTGGATGTGGATGCCTTGGGTTAACAATCTTACATCTAATCTCGCTTCGCGATTTACGCCAAACATAGACACAACAATGATGGGGTCGAACTCTGACTTCTTTAATGCTGATTTCAGCAGTTTTGACGGTTTTATGGATTCCTTTAACACGTCTATGGACTCCGTGAACGATGCTATTAGTATCGCTGGGGCATGGAGCGCACCAAGTACGGGCTCTGGGTCAAGTGGTGGAGGAACAGACTCTGGTGGAAGCTTCGACTTCGGCGGGTTCGACGGAGGTGGAGGAGGCGGTGGTGGAGGAAGTTTTGGGGGCTTCTAAGACTTCTGACACTAGCTGCTATATAAGTAAATAACACTCGCGGCATGGGAATAGGCTAGGAACTACAAGATTGTAGTTCCTAGCCTATCTTATAGTTGGCTAACGGCTAAATAGACGAAGTATCGGGGCGCTCACCGCAGTGATGTACCATATGAAAATTGCGGTGGCATAAAGCATGCAAGAAAAAATAAATTGTGGGAAATATAAAAACGGCGAGATTGTACCAATAGGAGAGAAGAATTCAAACTGTGGAATAGTCCCCGAAAAGATATAGAAAACCATATATATCAACGAAGCAGTAGCTCCTATTTTTCGTCCTAGTATAGCGAAGAAGATAATGATAAAGCTTGACGGCAGCAGCGATAGGGAAAGTATGAGGGGAGCATCTTCTAAAATAGATAACTCAATAAATGAGTGAGAATGGGGGTGCCGGCAGTAGGCAGCGAATGCACCTAGAGGAAATATAGAGAGAGTCATTAATACGGTAGACGATACCAAAAGAAGTATAGAGAGATTTCTCACTCTTGGCGTTGAGAGTCTTTCTTGCATGGATAACCTAGGAGCGAGGAGTAGAGCTATAACTTCTGTCGATATGAGTGGCATGAATGTTGTTGCTGTCAAAAAGACTGGCGTATACCGTCCTGGAAAGTAGATTGGCACCTCTGCTCCATAGCGTAGGGCAAAAAACTCAAGAAACATAAGGACAATTAGCACAAGAGGTAGCGCGGATGATAATCGTCCTTTATTGAAATAGTACAACTTTTTCATTGTGATACTCCGATGTAATTAGAACTATTGTATCGTTTATGGTGCTCCATTACTCCAAAATTTTCATCATGATGTAGAATATATTTCGAAGAGATTGATTGCTAATTTCCTTAAGGATGAGGGAAGATGGCAAGATATGTTTTCGCGAAGAATGCTCAGCTGTAGTACGTGAAGTGTAATTATGATGCAAAGTTCTACTATTTGTCCCGAAGATTTAAGTATCGTTTGCGAGCACGTTAACTTTTCTTATGGAAAACAGGAAATTCTAAAAGATATTTCGTTTTCTGTGGGAAAAGGTGTCACCGGGATTTTAGGGACGAATGGAGCTGGAAAAACTACTGTACTGAGCATTCTTTCTACTTTGAAAAAGCCGAAGAGCGGACATGTAGCTCTATTGGGTCATGACCTTTCTCGTTATAGTAGTGTTGAGGGTGCAAGGAAAAATCTTGGTTTTCTTCCTCAGCACGTTGAAGTGATGAATTTTTCCTCTGTCCAGGATAATGTGGCATACGCTGCGTGGGCTCATGGAGTAGATGAAAAGCACGTTGAAGAAGCTACGATGCGAGCTTTATCTGCGGTGAATTTAGAAGATAAAGCATCAGTAAAAGCGAGAAAACTGTCTGGCGGTCAGCGTCAAAGACTTGGAATTGCATGCACAATCGCACACAATCCGCAGATTATTATTCTTGACGAGCCAACCGTTGGTGTCGATCCTCTCCAGAGGAATGATTTGAGGAATCTCATATTACATTTGGGGCAGAGCCGTACAGTTATTTTAAGCACACATTTAGTAGATGATATTGCGCGAATAGCTCAGACTCTATTGATACTTAATAGTGGGAATTTATCCTATTGCGGTCCGCTTGCCGACCTTGATGAAGTAAGAGCATGCACATCGCAATCTCCCACCGATGTGGCGGAGTCAATTGAGCATGCATTCGCACGCTTGGGGAGCTAAGTATGAGCAGATTAGCATATGTGAGAAGAGGCATTCGAAGGAGCATCCCTCTACGTGATGAAATAGCTTTACTATGCGTTGTGACACTTGCGACTTTTGTTCTATCTGTTCCGGTCATTCTATCAGCGTTTGCGCGTTGGTCTGCTGTGGAGCAAACCGTGAGAGACACAGTACTCATTCCGGCGTTCATCATTGCAGTATATGCAGCGGTACATTTTCGTAGTTTTTCTCGGAATAGCGTCATCGTGGGGCGAGTAAGTGCACGATCGAGAGCATATCTCGCATGCGTTGGCTCTTTGCCTATGATTTTCTTATCCGCAGGTGGATATGTATTGGGAATGTCCCCGTTGATTATCCATGTGGCACTACATGCGAGCTGGTTTCACTTTAATGTATTGTCAGGATGTGCTGCGCTCGTTGAAGTGTTTATGCTCAGCGTGATTGGCATAGTAGTTGCCGTGCTTTTCCCGTCACGTTGGAGTCTTATCGTAGCTCCAGCGACGGTACTGGTTGTGGCTTTTCTACCAGTCGAAATTAACAATACGATACTGAGTAATTCAGGACATTCTTCTCTCACCTTTGCGCCTGTCTGGATGGAGAATCTTCCAGGACTGGGATACTCTACAAGTGTTTCGATGAATATTTCACGAATTGCTATCGCGCTTTTTACTAGTATTACTCTGATAATGTTTGCCCTGCATTTCTTGGAAGGGAAATATACGCAAGGGCGCATGTTTAATAGCGTTTTGCTAACATCACTCTTTTGCACTGTAGTGCTCATTGGGTGGTCTATCGCTGTTCCCTCAACGATATTCAAAGCTGAAAATGTGACCATACAATGTAAAAATACAAGTGATAACATAGTCCTATGTGTGCACCCTGCTGATATGACTGTGCGACAAGAAATTATGGAGATAACGCGTGAAGTTTTTGCTGTAGCTCCTCAAAGTGGTTCTGTTCTCGTCGTCGAGGGAATGAACAGCTCTTCCACTGTTCAATTTAAGAGGAAAATATATAACTCAGAGCAAGTCTTGACAATGTGGGGCACAGCTGTGAGCACTCTAACAGGGAATGAAACTAAAGCTGAGATAAAGAAGACACTCTATGATGACCTCATCAATCAAATAGTAGTTCCAATAAGTGCGTGTAGTTCAAAGAACCAGGATTCTGCAAATGTGATGAATACGATTCAAACGGGGATTCGACTTAGGTTTGGTTTAGCGGCTAATTCAGGAATGATAGATGAAAATACCGGGCGAGAAGTCATCGACGAAGAATCTCAGTGGCTTGCACATATAACGGATCAAAATTTTACACAATGGTATATGCAGCATCGCCAAGATATACAAAGTTGTACCATCACGCAGGTAGAATGACACAAGGCGGGATGCAAAGAAGCATTGAGCAAGGTTAGTTTGAGATATTTATATAATGGTCCTCGCTTACTGTTATCATTGACAGGTGGTGTGCCTTCACAAGAAGGTGCTCTAGTAATCTAGCGAGGAATGAGACCAATGGCTAAAGACGGTGTTATCGAAGTCGAAGGACGAGTTGTAGAGGCTTTGCCGAATGCAATGTTCCGTGTCGAGTTGGAGAACAAGCATATCGTTTTGGCTACGATCTCTGGAAAAATGCGTAAGAATTACATTCGTATTCTTCCACAAGATCGCGTGGTGCTCGAGATGAGTCCATACGATTTGACTCGCGGTCGTATTACATACCGTTACAAGTAAAAGGAAAGCCATGAAGGTTAGCCCAAGTGTTAAGCGTATCTGCGACTCTTGCCGCGTGATTCGCCGTCACGGTCGCGTAATGGTAATCTGCAACGCAAACCCACGCCACAAGCAGCGTCAGGGCTAGTAAGCAGGTCACAGCGACCACAATTAGGCGCCAATTCACAGCGTAAGCTGAACCCCAAGTACGGAGGCTTGGGCCGCACATAAGCGGACGAATTGGTGTACGACCCCCGTAGAACAGAAAAGGAATTCGAAGATGGCACGTCTTGCCGGAGTCGACATCCCTAATGAGAAGCGTATTGAAATTGCTCTCACCTATATCTTTGGTGTAGGCCGCACACGCGCTCATGAGACACTCGAAGCAACTGGTATCTCTCCAGATATTCGTGTTAAGGATCTTACCGACGAACAGCTCATTCAGCTTCGTGACTACATCGAAGCTAACTACAAGATTGAGGGTGATTTGCGTCGTGAAATCGATGCAGATATTCGTCGCAAGATTCAGATTAATTCTTATCAAGGTATGCGCCACCGTCGTCACCTCCCAGTACACGGTCAGCGTACTAAGACAAACGCTCGTACTCGCAAGGGTCCAAAGCGTACAGTTGCTGGAAAGAAGAAGTAAGTTAGTTAGCCACGCGTTCATTCGCATCGCTTAACTACAAAAGCTAAAAGGAAATGAGGTCTCAATGGCAGCTGCAAAGCAGGCCACGCGCAAGCCTCGTCGTAAGGACCGCAAGTCGGTTCCAGTCGGCCAAGCGCACATCAAGTCCACATTCAACAACACAATCATCTCCATCACCGACCCATCAGGTGCAGTTATCTCTTGGGCATCCGGTGGCGATGTAGGCTTCAAAGGCTCCCGTAAGTCCACTCCTTACGCAGCAGGCATGGCAGCAGAGGCTGCAGCACGTAAGGCACAGGAACACGGTGTCAAGAAGGTTGATGTATTCGTTAAGGGTCCAGGTTCTGGTCGCGAAACCGCAATCCGTTCCCTCCAGTCTGCAGGTCTCGAAGTCGGTTCTATCTCCGATGTGACCCCGCAGGCACACAATGGTGTACGCCCTCCAAAGCGTCGCCGCGTCTGAGCACAAGACAGACAATTATTAGTCCAACCCGCGAAGATCAGATGGTGCACACTGATCTTAAGCTGAAAGGATACGAAGGTGCTTATTGCACAGCGTCCGTCACTGACTGAGGAAGTTATCAATCCTCAGCGTTCACGCTTCACCTTTACTCCATTGGAGCCAGGATTTGGCTATACCTTGGGTAATTCTCTGCGTCGTACGCTCCTCAGCTCCATTCCTGGTGCAGCAGTGACATCGGTACGCATCTCTGGTGCTTTGCATGAGTTCACAACTCTGCCTGGCGTTAAGGAAGATGTCACCGAAATCCTCCTCAATATTAAGGGAATTGTGCTCACAAGCGAATATGACGAGCCAGTCACTGTTTACTTGCGTAAGCAGGGCGAAGGCGAAGTGACAGCAGGTGATATCACCGAAGTCGCTGGTGTCGTAGTCGCAAATCCAGATTTGCACATCGCAACTCTTGCAGAAGATGGCGAACTGGAAATTGAGTTCACTGTAGAGCGTGGCCGCGGTTACGTGCCAGCTCAGATGAATAAGCAAGAAGGTGATGAAATCGGCCGTATTCCAGTCGATTCCATCTACTCTCCAGTGCTCAAGGTCAGCTATAAAGTCGAGGCTACCCGTGTGGATCAACGTACCGACTTTGACAAGCTTATCCTTGATGTAGAAACCAAGCAGGCAATTTCTCCTCGCGATGCTGTAGCATCCGCAGGCTCCACTTTGGTTGAGCTCTTCGGTCTTGCACGTGAGCTGAATGTAGAAGCTGAAGGTGTCGAGGTTGGTTCCGCTCCTGTAGTGGAAGAGTCCGATCCTGAGCTTGATATTGCTATCGAGGATTTGAACCTCACTCAGCGTTCCTACAATTGCCTCAAGCGCGAAGGTATTCATACCGTTGGCGAGCTTGTAAAGCGCACTGAACAGGATCTGCTTGATATTCGTAACTTCGGTCAGAAGTCTATCGATGAAGTCAAGGAAAAGCTTGAAGCACATGGTCTTTCCTTGAAAGCATCTCCTCTAGGCTTCAACCCAGTAGATCTCGAAGGTGGCACATTCTTCACTCCAGACGACATGTAGTTTGGACGAGAGAATTCACCGACAAAACTAAAACACCCAGCACGGATGTTCGGGCGTATGCCCACCTGTGCCGGATAAGGAGAACAATATGCCAAGACCAAAGAAAGGCCCACGTCTGGCTTCAAGCCCAGCACATGAGCGCCTTATGCTTGCGAACATGGCTACAAGCCTGTTCCAGAACGGTCGCATCACTACAACTTTGCCAAAGGCAAAGCGTTTGCGTCCGCTCGCTGAGCGTCTTATCACTCTCGCTAAGCGCGGTGATTTGCACTCTCGTCGTCGTGTGATGCGTGTAATTCGCAACAAGTCTGTTGTACACGCGCTCTTCACAGTAATTGCTGAGCAGATGGAACAGCGTGAGGGTGGTTACACTCGCATCGTTAAGATTGCTCCACGCCAGGGCGATAATGCTGCAATGGCAGTGATTGAGCTCGTAACTGAACCAGTGTCCCCTAAGAAGGCTGCTGTGAAGGAAGCTGAATCTGCTGTTAAGGTTGCCGAGAAGAAGGCTGAAGAAGAAGTAGAGGCAGCTAAGGCTACCGAAACTGAAGAAACTCCAGCTGCAGAGGCAACAGAAGAAGCTGCTGAGTAGTCATAAAACTGCTTAAGCTATTCAAGAGACCTAGAATTTTCTAGGTCTCTTTTGTATATGTGTTTTGCTTGATGTTGAATTCTAAGGTTGCAGGGTTCTCGCTATAATACCAAACATGCGTTTGAGGATTGATTTAGCATATGACGGCACAGATTTTCACGGCTGGGCACGCCAAAATGGACAGCGAACGGTACAAGGTGAGATTGAGGCAGCAATTGCTCGCGTATTGAGGCTCGACCCATCAGACGTGCTTCTTACTGTTGCTGGTCGCACAGATGCCGGCGTGCATGCGAGTGGGCAGGTTTGCCACATCGATGTGGATGATGATGTTCTCGAGCGTGCAATTGGGCATATGAGCGGTGTAAGTGCTTCAGAAGCGTTGCATCGACGGATTTCACGGCTCGTTCCGTCTGATATTTCGATCTTTAGTATTGAGAAAGCCCCTGAAGGTTTCGATGCTCGTTTTTCAGCGTCAGATAGAGTCTATGTATACCGTGTGGCAGATGGCGTGACGAAGCGTGATCCGCGGCTTTCACGAATGGTTTTGCGTGCAGATGATGTGCTCGATGTTAATGCTATGAACCGAGCAGTAAAAGCCACGATTGGACTGCATGATTTCGGCTCATTCGCGCTGCCTAATCCAGGTGGCACGACCATACGCGAAGTCAAGTTTGCCGCATGGCAGCGCGTGCCACATGTGCAGCTTACTCCCGAGAACGTTTATACGGGAGGGGCTGAGCATAATTCGACGCAGGCTGTCGGTGCGGCACCGGATGGAGGACACGCATATGAGATTGATTTTGCCGAGTCAGGACTATTAACCTTCACCATAATCGCCGATGCTTTTGCGCGTAATATGGTGCGGTCCCTCGTTGGGGCGAGTATTGCAGTAGGCAGAGGCAAGAAAAGTGTGGACTGGTTTATCGATAAAGTAAACGATCCTGAGCGCGAAGGGCTTACCGGACCAGCACCAGCTTGCGGTCTTACCTTGGAGCGAGTGAATTACCCGAGCGATGAGCTGCTGGCTGAAAGAGCTGAGGCGATTCGAGCTGTACGTACACTTAGGTAGCGGAACAATATTCTCAATTGTCGCTGTTCATGGTGCCTCGCTGAATGGGAATTTCTCGCAACGGCGAAAGCAGTGCAATGAAAATTCCGATTATTTGTATGCAAATTATTGTGAAAAAAATAATTCCTGATGCAGAAAACGTTTGTAATCCAAAACCAACGAAGATAGGAGTAATCGCACTGAAGATAGTCGCTACAGTTTCAAGAACAGAATCAGCGCGTCCTTGCATGGAGTTAGGAATTTGCGAATATATGTATCCTAGCATTGCAGCATTATCAGCAGGGAAGAGAAAAGTACCAAAGGCGAGAAAAATGAGAGTTGCCCAATAGTTGGTAAAAAGCATGAGCAATATTGTGCAAATTGTGAATAGGGCGAGATTAAGAGCCGTAATAACTGACGGCTTAAGATGCTGAGCAATCGGAACTGCAATAAGGGAACCGAGGAACATTACAAAACCAACGGAACAATCAACGAGAGCAATTTTTACCGTGTCCGTGTGAGATGAGATAAGCTGAATTTGTACATTGACGAATAAAGCAGTAGTAGCGATATTACTTAAGGCAGCGCTGAAAATGAACCATAAAAAGATTCTTTGATTGAAAGACCACGTAAGTCCTTCCCAAAGTTTTATGAAGAAATTTTGAACGACATTTTGATTCTGGTTATTATGAGAATCCTGAGCATCTGCGCGGTAGACAATGGTAATTTGTGAAGCAAATACGCCGCTTAATGCATGTAAAAGACCCGTTATAAGGAAAGATGCAGTATTCCAGAATTTGTAAATGAAACCGAAGAATGCGGTGCTTACCATGCTGAGAATTGATTCTCGTGACTCACGTATTGCCTGGGCTTGGGTAAATAAATTATCGCTAATAATTGATTTGAGTATCGCATTATTTGCAGGAGAAAGCAACCCTGAAACAAGAGCAAGTACCGTGATAAGGACGAGGAATATAGGTGGAATTAAAATTCGTAAGTATGAGAAAGTAACCAGTAGCAGACAGATAATTGTCCCTGCAATGCTTAAGAGTTGCAGCATCTTTTTCCGGCTATATATGTCAGCTAATGTGCCACCAAAAAAGGTGGAGAAGGAAAAGAAAAAAGACGCCAAAGCGATAGACAGTCCTGTAAAACTTTCAGACTGTGTGAGTGAGAATGCAATGAGTGGAATGAAAAAATCGCGAGATGATGTAGCAAGTAAATCGGTTGTATCGCTAAAAAACCAATGTGAATAATTCTTTTGTCTAAAAAGAGATAATGTGCTGCTCATTTCTTTTCTCCATTCAAGAAGTGAGGGCATTCATTGGGAACAGGTATACTGTAGGAAGCATCATACTGGTACAAGTTTTGATGCATAACGTTGCCTACCGTTTGTGGATTAAGGTTTAATAAGTATCGAATTGCCTCATATGATGCAAGACCGGATGCTATTTGTACAACTGGTCCGAATGCGGGAGTAATTTCATGTCTTGGATCGTTGAGATAAGAAGTTGAGCGATTGTGATCGTGCAGATTTTTTATTGCTGATTCCATAAAACATGTATAACATCCTGTTTTCTTTGGGACGAAAATGCCACATTGGATTATAGGACCGTTGTAGCTTGCTAGCATCCAAGCTATTTCGTTCTTTACACAATAAGAATTAATCCAATCATATATTTCGTTAGGTGTGTCTGCGCAACATAGCAAAAAATCAAATTCAGAAGTAAGGACTTTTTCAAGACAATCTTCTGAATCTATTTTTTGTTCTATCGTTACGATATTGATATTTGGATTATATTCTTTTAATCGTTTTGCTGCTTGATCGGTTTTAGGCTTGCCGACACTTTCTAAATCAAAAAGTATTTGACGGTTTAGGTTTGAGAGTTCTACTGTATCGAAATCAACAATAGTGAGATTTTTTATTCCGGACGAAATAAGATTGTAAGCGATTCCGCCACCAATTCCGCCCATTCCTAAAATAGCTACATTCTTTTCCTGTAGGGTCTCGATAGATTCCCATCTGGTTGATATCGGGCCTCGATTTATCCAATCTAAATACGCCACACTGCGTGAATAGCGTTCTTGATCTTCTAAAGACAGGGTTTGCGATGGAGATACGAGTTCTATATGCCCATTTTCGATGAAGCTATCTATTATCTTTCTAGCGAAAGAGATAGGGATAGAACTTGCAGAAGAAAAATCTGAAACAGCGGTATCGTAAGAAATAGCGTGTGACAGCAACGGAGATAAGTAGCGTAAAATTTTTTGTTCTGGATCAGGAAACGACTGGGCTAATCCAGGCGTCGGTGAGCCGATTATGGTTGTCTTATCGTCTAGAGCAATCATTTCATGACCAGTACGAATTTTGATTAACATGTTGAATTATATGGAAGGAAGAGGGGGAATATAGGGTATCCGCCCTCAAAGCGATTACTTACGCACCGGTTTTACGTGGATACAACCATGTATCGATATCTTCGATATCGGTTACGGTGAATGTTGTTTGTTGATCTTCCATATTTCCTCCTTTCAACACCCAACTTTACATTATGAGGATAGCTGTAATATTGCAGGAATATCGATATGTGGACTGTTGAATTGCGTAAGAAGTTCGATTAGAATTTCTCTGCCGCTTGTGGCATACTAGTTAAGTTCACTTTTACAGTAATGCTGTAAGAATGAATGTGTGGATGATTGTCCGAGCGGTCGAAGGAGCACGACTCGAAATCGTGTGAGGCTAAACACCTCCAAGGGTTCAAATCCCTTATCATCCGCTCTTGCCCTCCTAGTAGAAATGCTGGGAGGGCTTATTTTTATTACTCAGGCAAGTATTTGAGGGCTTTCCATCTCTGCTAGACAGTGTCATAAGCGCTAGCCAATATCAATATGATGAATCGTCCCATCCCATTTCGCCAATTCGCTCTTTAAAAATGTAGGCCGTATGTCGAATCGGCTTATCTCATTCATCTGAACCCATTCACACTCATATGGGTGGCCGTCCAAAGTGTGTGGTGGAATTTCTCCAAGCAGATCCACGCTATAATGAAATTCAATCATATGATGAAGCTCGCCGTTGTAGTCAAATCGATTTTCGACGACGAACATCAAGTCTTTTACGATGCACTGCAGCCCTAATTCTTCCCCAACCTCACGGGCTACGGCGTCTTTGCTTGATTCTCCAACTTTTATAGCTCCGCCAACTAGGTGATTTTGATCTTCTACTTTATATGTGAGTAATGCGCCGTCTCTTATGATGATTGCCGCGACTCTCACGCCATGCCTACCATTTTCTGTTATCGTTCTAAAATCCACGGAATCGCCCTTTCGTCGAAATAGCGTAGGTGAAATATTCTATCCCATAGTTGCTCTGAACGAAGATAAGTAAATTTTGGATCGTCTCAACAAACTCACTTTTGTCTTCTTGCCATTTCTCTCCATAATGTCACGTATGCTTATAATATGTAACTATTTATACGCAACGAAGCGAGGAAAAATGGATAAAAGACTAGCAACGCGTTTGGGCTCACCGATTTCTGAAGTTGGTTTGGGCACATGGCAGCTTGGCACTGATTGGGGTGAGGTTACAGAGCAAGACGCGCACGAAGTTCTCGAAACAGCGCTCGAAAATGGCATTAATTTCATCGACACTGCAGACGTGTATGGTGATGGGCGAAGTGAGCAGTTCGTTGGCGAATTTAGAAAGAATCACCCTGACGAGCAGCTTTTCATCGCCACGAAGATGGGACGCCGAGGTCCGCAAGAATTCGATGAGTACTCGAAAGAGCATTTCCTTGAGTGGAATGATCGCTCCCGTAAAAACTTGCAGATGGACACGCTCGACCTCGTTCAGCTGCATTGCCCACCGACGGATGTCATTACTGCTCAGCGCACATATGATTATCTTGATGAAATGGTGGATACTGGCCGTATCGCGCGTTACGGCGTAAGCGTAGAAACGTGCGAACAAGCACTACTCGCAATGGAGCGTGAGAACGTGGCATCAATTCAGATTATTATGAATATTTTCCGCAGAAAGCCACTTGAGCAGGTCCTGCCAAAGGCGGTCGAAACCGGTACTGCAATTATTGTGCGTGTACCGCTTGCGTCAGGTTTACTCAGCGGAAAATACACGAAAGACACCACATTTGCGCCAACCGACCATCGCACATACAACCGTCACGGTGAAGCATTTGACGTAGGAGAGACGTTTGCGGGAGTCCCATTTGAGGAGGGCGTACAGGCGTCTCAGGAGTTTAGCGCATTGTGCGCGAAGTATGTCCCAGATGCTACTCCTGCGCAGGTCGCTCTGCGCTGGATCCTCGACCAAGAAGGCGTGACCACCGTCATTCCAGGTGGCCGCAACGTATCACAGGTGAGTGCAAATGCAAATGCTGCCGCGCTCGCGCCATTATCTAGCGAGTTTAAGGCTCAGCTGAAGGATCTTTACGATACGTCTATTCGTGGCTTTGTGCACGATAAGTGGTAAGCCACACCTCGCTTTTGACACGCCACAGGAAGAGAGCGCCGCAAATCCACCATTGGATAAGCATCGCAAGCCAGTAGCCGCTCACGCCCATCATCGGGCATAAAACGAAAGCGAGTGGTACGCGAATTATCCAGATAGATCCTGCGGTAAACAGGCTTGAAACGAGTGTGTCCCCAGCTCCACGAAGTGCTGCTGACGCTACGATGGACACGGCGAATAATGGTTCGCTAAACGCTCCGATTCGTAGTGCGGCGGCACTTATATTTTGTATTTCGTGGCTTGGGGACAGCAGTGAAATAAGCTGCGGTGCGAAGATGAACATAAGCACACCCGCCGTGCTCATTGCTGCAACGCCGAGGGCAATGGTCAGCCATGCAAAGCGCCTTGCCATGCGGTACTGTTTCGCGCCGATAGACTGGCCAACGATGGTCGTAGCTGCAGTTCCGATGCCGTAGCCAGGCTGATAGCAGAAGCTTTCTGCGGTAATAGCGAACGAATTTGTCGCGATTGCCACCGTTCCCAGCGGTGCAATAATGCGTGTGGATACCACTTGTGCTCCATTGGTTACCGCTGTCTCAATTGCGACGGGTGCCCCGATTTTTACCGCTTTCCACAGCGTAGTGCGGCTAAATTTAACATGCTCGCCCACGTGGCGCTTCAAGTGTGGGCTAGAAAAAAGCATATACCACAAGTAAATTGCGGCTCCCACAAATTCAGAGAGAGCTGTGCCGAGTGCCGCGCCTGCCACGCCGAGGTTCGCGCCAGGCCACCACAATGTCAATGGCCCTAAAGTGTATGCAGTTGTTGGAAAAATAAGCAGCGAATTGAAAATAACATCGCATACGCACATAATGATGCTCACGAGTCCCGGAAGCTTCATATTTCCCGAACTTTGCACCATCGAGCTGCCCATCGATGTGTACTGAATCGCTAGTAGCGAAAGGCCGAATATGCCCAGATATGCCGTTGCTCCCGCACGAATTTCAGCCTCGCCGCCAAGCCACGTTGGCAAAACGAATGCGAGCATTATAGTGATGAACGCGAGCAGAGCAGAAAAAGCAAATCCCCATGTGAGCCCTTGCTTCATCAAATTTCGCGCTTCTTTATGGTCTTGTGCTCCGAAACGCTGCGCCATTTGTACACTAAATCCAGCGGTAAGCGCTGAGCACAGTCCGGAAACTAGCCAGGTCACAGGGGAGACGAGGCCGATAGATGCTGATGCGCTCGTGCTTAAGTGCCCCACCATTGCAGCATCAATGTATTGCATCACAATGTATGACAACTGCGCGGCAATCGTCGGTAAAGAAAGTAATACGACGAGAAGGACGCTGCGCTTGCGTGTGAGCGTCTCGCCGATGTGGAGTTGGTGAAGAAGTTCGGCAGAAGCGGGGAATTTCTTAGTCATAGCGTCCTCAAGATTAACATGAGAGTTTGTCGAATGCGCTGTAGGGAGAACCGTCAGTATATGTGCCTCAGCAGTGTGTTAGTGCTGCTCATACGGCGCGCGCAGAGGCGATACCCCATGCTCGAGGAGATCTCCGAGAAGTTTAACCGCTTCGTCTTGCGGCACTTTCTTACCGGACATAATCCACCGGCGCCACACATTAACGGACGAATACACCACAAAAGTATTGATAAGTTCCTGCTTGGCCTCGCTAAATTCGCGATACGGATTGTATAAAGCGCGACTGTTCCTTGTAGTGTGCCGCACAAGGTCGTCGGTAAAGTGACGCAGCTTAGAAGAACTTAAAATTTTTTCTAAGCGTGGATTTGATGAGAAAAATTCAAACATCGCCTGGGACAGACTGTAATAATCAAACGGCTGAGGCAGTGAAGCGATCGCCTCGGAGTACCGCTGAGCTAAGACGTTCACACAGTCATCGTATAAGTCTTCAATGCTGTTGTAGTGCAGGTAAAAAGTCTTACGGTGAATATGCGCGTGGGAAGCAATCTGTGAAATAGTGACATCGCTTGAGCCGGTTTGACTCAAAAGATCAAAGTACGCATAACGAATCGCTTCGTGTGTACGAAGCCAACGTAGGGAGCGCACGTCACTGTGATCCATACATACTCGCTTTCACATACCAGCCCAGTGTGAGGCCGAATCGCACCGCGTAAAAGTTTTATATCCAACTATATCAAAAGTGTGTAATTGCCACATTTTTCGGTTTCATGGTAATTGAGTCGATTTGTGATACCGGATAGCGTCGAATTATCGCAATGAAGCCTCGCTCACGGTAGAGCAGTAGAGCGGTCGCACAAAGTAGAGTGCGCGCGCATGAGGAAGTGCGGTAGAAGAAAGGAAAAAGATGCTAGAACTTAATATAGATGACGTTCTTGCGGTACTAGGGTCAGTACGCACGCATGTAATCGTCGTTGCGGTTGTATTAGTACTTGCGCTGATAGTAACGATTGCTGTCAATAAGAAAACGGTGAAAAATCTCGGTGCACGTAAACTCACGCATTCGGGAACATGGATTGTCGCAGTAATTGCAGCTATTGTGTCTGTTAATATGATGGTCCTTGGCCCACTGGAAAACGTAATTACGCTGGCCACAAGTCCAAAGCTTGCATTGAGCCAGAGCACGATTAAAAAGACAAATGATTTGGCTGTCAACATCGAGCGCGAAGGCATTGTGCTTTTGCAAAATAATGACAATGCTCTGCCAATTGAAAACCCTGGGAATATCAACGTATTTGGTTGGGCATCCACGAACCCAATCTATGGTGGTACGGGTTCTGGTGCTCTTTCTGATGCTTATCCAACCACTTCCATTTTGGATTCGCTTAAGGATGCTGGCTTTAAAACAAATCAAGAGCTGACGGATTTCTATACGCAGTATTCTACAAAGCGTGGTGAGATAGCAGTTACGCAAGCAGACTGGACTCTCCCAGAGCCTCCTGCAGCAAACTACACACAGTCGCTGATAGACAACGCTAAGAAATACTCGGACACAGCAGTTGTCGTGATCGGTCGCGTTGGCGGTGAAGGACTCGACCTTCCTAAGGATATGAATGCTGAGGGTGTGGTCTATAACAATAATTCGAACGATTATAAGGATTTTGAAGCCGGTCAGCATTATCTCGAGCTTGATCACACCGAGCGCGATATGCTCGATTTGGTAACGGAGAACTTTGATAAGGTCGTCCTTGTTTACAATGGCGCGAATGCGTTTGAAATGAGCTTCCTTAATGACTATCCACAGATTAAGTCTGTGCTGTGGGCCCCTCATCCTGGTCAGGCAGGTTTCGCAGCTCTCGGTGAGATTATGAATGGTACGGTTAATCCGTCCGGTAAAACCGCGGATACATTCGTGAAAGATTTAACGAAGACCCCAGCATTTAACAACGTCGATGATTTTAAGTATGACAATGCGAAGGAATTTGAGATTCAGTCTGCTCGCGGTCTGCGCTCCCCACGATTTGTCAACTACGTTGAGGGCATTTATGTTGGCTATCGTTTCTATGAAACAGCAGCTGATGAAGGTGCAATTAACTATGACGACGTGGTACAGTACCCATTCGGCTACGGTTTGAGCTACACCAATTTCGAGCAGAAGATGGGCGATGTTACCTACCAAAACGGTACCGTGTCCTTCGAAGTGACTGTGACAAATACTGGTGACGCTAAGGGTAAGGACGTGGTCGAAGTCTATTCCAACCCTCCATACACTGAAGGTGGAATCGAGAAGGCAACCGCAAACCTCGTCAAGTTTGAAAAAACAAAGGAACTTGCTCCGGGACAGTCGCAGAAAATCTCGATTTCCTTCGACGATGATGACCTTGCATCATACGACTACAAGAACGCTAAGGCGTATGTCCTCGAAGCAGGTGACTATGGCATTTCTATTCGTCGTGACAGCCACCACATCATCGATACGAAGAATGTCAATGTAGCGCAGACGATCACATATGATTCGAAGGCAAATGCTCATAATGGCGATGCTAAGGTTGCGACCAACACATTCGATGACGTTGCTGGAGATGTGAACTATCTGTCGCGTGCTAATAATTTTGCTAACTACACGCAGACGACTGCTGCTCCAGCAGATTTCACGATGAGTGATGCTGCGAAGGATGGTTTCTACAACAACGGCAATTACGATCCAAAGAAGTTTGATAAGAACACTGACAAGATGCCAACGACTGGTGCGAAGAACAATGTGCGCCTCGTCCAGCTTCGTGGAAAGTCTTATGACGATAAGTTGTGGGACAAGCTTCTCGATGAGCTTACCGTCGACGAGATGAATAATCTTATCGCAAACGGTGGCTACGGCAATGCGGCAATCGACTCTATCGGTAAGATTCGTATGTCTGATGTAGACGGCCCGGCTGCGTTAAAGGACAACTTCACAGGTGTGTCATCCATCGGTTTGCCTGCAAACATCGCGCTTGCGAACAGCTGGAACCGTCAGCTTGCCGAAGATTATGGTAAGAACATCGGCCAAATGGCTCATGAACTTAATATCTCTGGTTGGTATGCTCCATCGATTAACATTCATCGCAGCGAGTTTGGCGGCCGCAACTTCGAGTACTTCTCTGAAGATCCAACTCTTACAGGAACTCTCTCTTCTGGTCAGGTCCTTGGTGCTGCCCAGTACGGCGTGTACGCGTTTACCAAGCATTTCGCTCTCAACGAGCAGGAAACTGAGCGTAATGGTCAGCTGCTCACATGGTCAAATGAGCAAGCAATCCGTGAGATTTACTTGAAGCCATTTGAGACCGTGGTCAAGTCTGCGAATAACGCGAAAGTCAAGTCCATTGCTATTATGAGCTCGTTCAATTACGTGGGTAATACGTATTCCAGTGCAAAGCTGGCGCTCAATCAGACGGTTTTGCGCGACGAGTGGGGATTCCGCGGAATGGTGGAGACCGACTACTTCGCAGGTCCAAATTATAGCTATCAAAATGCTGATCAGCTCATTCGCGGTGGCACAGACATCATGCTGGCTACGACGAAGACAACGAATTATGTGACCGATACCAGTGCTACGGCTGTCATTCAAATGCGCCGTGCGGCACACAATATCCTGTATACCACAGTAAATTCGTGGCGTTATAAGGATGGTGAGCCAGGTGCTGGTTTGGAAGCATGGAAGATAGCGCTCATCGTTGCTGACGTTATCGTCGCGCTCGCATTGCTTGCCCTTGCATATGTTGCAATTCGTAGGTTTATGAAGCGTCGCGAGAACTAAGGCTGCCAAAGAGGTGAGCTGGTAAAACCGGCAAGAGCTAAAGTATCAAGCACGCGGATAAAACCGCTGGCAGTGCACAATTTCCCCGTATAAGTTTTGAACTTGTGCGGGGAAATTCGTCTGCGAGTGGGCGTAGGGACGACCGGTGGAGTAGCGAAGCTCTCGCCGGTCTACAAAGCGCCATCCTCACTAAACGCCACCCTAAGAAAACGCCGACACGCCGTCAAGAAAAGCCAAAAATATAGCAGAAATTATTTGACTTTTGCATCGAAAATCAATAAAATAGAAAAGTTAAAACTTGTGTCATATTGCGGGCATGGGCGCAAAGCGATGGCATGAGTGTAAATAGTGGCATCTGCCATACGCTTTGATTATATAAATTATTCACATTACAGCGAATGGTAAGGAATTCCCCTTGGCTGCTAAAAAAAGCAATAGTGCAGTAGCGGTGATCGCGCGCGCAGATGAGAATGATATCAAGCTGCGCAAGGCTACTGACCGCGTTAATTTCGGCTCTATTCGTGAGCCTATCGAGGTGCCAGATCTCCTTGGCGTGCAGACCGATAGCTTTGACTGGCTTATCGGCAACGAACGTTGGAAGGCACGCGTAGCTGAAGATGAGAAGAACGGCACTTTTACTGTTCCTCGCGTATCTGGCTTGGATGAAGTTTTCAGTGAAATTTCTCCTATCGAGAACTTCGCGCAGACTATGTCCTTGAGCTTCTCAGACCCATACTTTGAGGAGCCACGTCACACCGTTCAGGAGTGCAAGGAAAAGGATTATACCTACTCTGCACCTCTGTACGTCAATGCAGAATTTACTAATTACGAAACAGGCGAGATCAAGTCTCAGACTGTCTTCATGGGTGACTTCCCATTGCAGACGCCACATGGCACATTCATCATCGGTGGTACTGAGCGTGTCATCGTATCTCAGCTCGTGCGTTCTCCTGGCGTGTACTTTGACCGTCAGGCTGTGCAGGCTTCCGACAAGGAAGTCTTTGGCGCAAAGATTATCCCAAGCCGCGGTGCTTGGCTTGAATTTGAAATTGACAAGCGAGACGTTCTTGGCGTGCGCATCGACCGTAAGCGTAAGCAGTCAGCTATTGTCTTCCTTCAGGCTATCGGCATGACGAAGGATGAGATTGCTCAGTCCTTCAAGGATTACCCTCTCGTCATGGAAGCGCTCAAGGAAGAGAAGATTGAAGGTCAGGAAGCTGCTCTCGTAGAGCTCTACCACAAGATTCGTCCAAACGATGCAGCTACTGCTGAGGCTGGGCGTAATTTGCTTGACTCCTTCTACTTCAACACTAAGCGTTACGACTTGGCTCGTGTGGGTCGCTATAAGATTAACCGCAAGCTCGGTCTTGAAAGCGATGTCAACGATCGTTCTCTCTCTCGCGAAGACATCATCGCAACTATCAAGTACTTGGTAAGCCTCCACGCAGGTGAAAGCACTTTCAAGGGCATGCGCAATGGCGAGCCTGTTGAGCTTCGCGTAGATGTAGACGATATCGATCACTTCGGCAACCGTCGTATCCGCCAGGTCGGTGAACTCATCCAGAACCAGCTTCGTACGGGTCTGTCCCGCATGGAGCGTGTGGTTCGTGAGCGTATGACCACTCAGGATGCTGAAGCAATTACTCCACAGTCCTTGCTTAATATCCGTCCAGTATCTGCCACTATCAAGGAGTTCTTCGGTACATCCCAGCTCTCCCAGTTTATGGATCAGAACAATCCACTTGCAGGTGTGACAAACAAGCGTCGTCTCTCTGCGTTGGGTCCTGGTGGTCTGTCCCGTGACCGCGCTTCCATGGAAGTGCGAGACGTACATCAGTCTCACTTCGGTCGTATGTGCCCAATCGAATCTCCTGAAGGTCCAAACATTGGTTTGATTGGTTCTCTTGCAACCTTCGGTCGTGTCAATCCATTTGGTTTTATTGAGACTCCATACCGCAAGGTCGTCGATGGACAGGTCACTAATGACGTCGTGTACATGACTGCGGATCAGGAATCTGAGCACTTCATCGCACAGGCAAATCAGAAGCTTGACGCTGATGGCAAGTTCCTTACGCAGGAAGCTCTCGTTCGAGATGCGAACGCAGAAGCAGAGGATGTTCCGGTATCAAACGTTGACTACATGGATGTTTCTCCTCGTCAGATGGTCTCAGTCGGTGCTTCCTTGATTCCATTCTTGGAGCATGATGAAGGTCACCGTGCATTGATGGGCGCTAACATGCAGCGTCAGGCTGTCCCATTGATTAAGTCTGAGCGACCACTCGTTGGTACAGGTTCTGAATGGCGTACAGCAGTAGATTCTGGCGATGTCGTCAAGGCTGAGAAGGATGGCGTAGTTATCTATGTGTCCGCAGATCTCATCCGCACGATGAATGACGACGGCTCACAGTCTTCTTACAAGCTCGTTAAGTTCCAGCGCTCAAACCAGACTACGTGCTACAACCAGGTGCCACTCGTCAACGAGGGTGATCGCGTAGAAGTTGGTTCTGTCTTGGCTGACGGTCCTGCGACTGATCAGGGTGAACTTGCTTTGGGTAAGAACCTTCTCGTCGCATTCATGCCGTGGAACGGCTACAACTACGAAGATGCAATCATCATCTCCCAGCGTTTGGTTCGTGATGATACTTTGTCTTCTATTCACATCGAAGAGTATGAAATCGATGCACGCGAGACTAAGCTCGGTGCAGAAGAGATTACTCGTGATCTTCCAAACGTAGGTGAAGACGCTATCGCTGACCTCGATGATCGAGGCATCATTCGCATCGGCGCTGAGGTGGAGCCAGGCGACATCTTAGTAGGTAAGGTAACGCCTAAGGGTGAGACTGAGCTTACACCAGAAGAGCGCTTACTTCGCGCAATCTTCGGTGAGAAGAGCCGCGAAGTACGCGATACATCTTTGCGCGTGCCTCACGGTGAGTCCGGTACCGTTATCGGTATTAAGGAAATCACTCGTGAAGATGCAGCGGAAGACGGCGATGAGCTTCCAACAGGCGTCAACCACATGATTCGCGTCTATATCGCTCAGCATCGCAAGATTACTCAGGGTGATAAGCTCGCTGGACGCCATGGAAATAAGGGCGTCATCTCCCGCATTCTCCCAGAAGAGGACATGCCATTCCTCGCAGATGGTACACCGGTCGATATCATGCTCAACCCATTGGGTGTGCCTTCTCGAATGAATGTCGGTCAGGTACTCGAGTTCCACCTTGGCTGGATTGCAAAGTCTGGTTGGGATATCTCTCTCGATCCAAACTTGGAAGCTGAGTGGAAGAAGTACATTCCTGAAGGTGCTGAGAAAGGCGAGCCTGGCACTCCAGTAGCTACTCCAGTGTTTGACGGTGTCAAGCCAGATGTTCTCAACGGTTTGCTCCATACCACCCTTCCAAACCGCGATGGTGACCACATGGTCGGCGGCGACGGTAAGGCACAGCTCTTCGATGGGCGTACGGGTGAACCATTCGGCAAGCCAATTTCTGTGGGCTACATGTATATGCTAAAGCTCCACCACTTGGTAGACGACAAGATTCACGCACGTTCTACGGGTCCTTACTCCATGATTACTCAGCAGCCACTCGGTGGTAAGGCACAGTTTGGTGGCCAGCGCTTCGGTGAAATGGAAGTTTGGGCTCTTGAAGCATACGGTGCAGCACACACATTGCACGAAATGATGACTGTAAAGTCTGATGACGTGGACGGTCGCGTACGCGTTTACGGTGCAATTGTGAAGGGCGAAAACTTGCCTGCTGCTGGTATCCCAGAATCCTTCAAGGTTCTGCTCAAGGAAATGCAGTCTCTGTCTCTTAACGTCGAAGTTTTGAACGCTGAAGGCGTAGCAATCGACATGAAGGAAGAAGACGGTGACCCAGTTTCCGCTACGGATGATCTCGGCTTCAATATCGGATCTCGCCCAGATGCTTCTGCAGGTTTTGAAGAGCCAGCAGCAGTGGACCAGTTCCAAGCAGAGTAATTGAGTTTAAGTAGACTTACAGGAATTTAAAGACAGGAAATTAAATGCTTGATGTAAATGCATTTGATCAAGTTCGAATTGGTTTGGCAACTGCTGACGATATTCGTAGCTGGTCCCATGGCGAAGTGAAGAAGCCAGAGACCATTAATTACCGTACCTTGAAGCCTGAGAAGGACGGCCTGTTCGGCGAGCAGATTTTCGGACCTACTCGCGACTGGGAGTGCGCATGTGGTAAGTACAAGCGCGTTCGTTTCAAGGGCATCGTATGCGAGCGTTGCGGTGTAGAAGTCACGCGTTCTCGCGTACGCCGCGAACGCATGGGACACATCGAATTGGCAGCACCAGTAACTCACATCTGGTTCTTCAAAGGTGTTCCGTCCCGCTTAGGTTACCTTCTTGACATCTCTCCAAAGGATCTCGAAAAGGTTATCTACTTCGCTGCATATATGGTCACGAAGGTTGACGAAGAAGCTCGTCACAAGGACATGCCAGATTTGCAGGATGAGTTTGATGTAGAAATCGATCGCCTTGTCAAGCGTCGCGATAATGAACTTGATGCTCGTGCGAAGAAACTCGAAGAGGACATGGCTGAGATTGAAGCTGAGGGCGGCAAGTCCCCAGCGAAGGCAAAGCTTCGTAACTCCGCCGAGCGTGAGCTGAAGAACATCCGCCAGAAGTATGATGACGAAATTGCTCGTCTCAACGCTGTGTGGGATAAGTTCAACTCTTTGAAGCCTGGCGATATGGAAGGCGATGTCGACCTTTGGCGTGAGATGGAAGATCGCTATGGCGATTACTTCGAAGGCTGCATGGGTGCTGAGGCAATCCGCCAGCGTTTGCTTGACTTCGACCTCGCAGCTGCTACTGAAGAGCTTCAGGAGCAAATTGCTACGGGTACTGCACAGAAGAAGGCTCGCGCTTTGAAGCGTTTGAAGGTAGTTCGCTCCTTCGTTGAGACCGGCAAGTCCCCAGCTGCAATGGTTCTGGATGTCATTCCAGTAATCCCACCAGATCTTCGCCCAATGGTTCAGCTCGACGGTGGTCGCTTTGCTACCTCTGATTTGAACGATTTGTATCGTCGTGTGATTAATCGTAATAATCGCTTGAAGCGACTCATCGAGCTTGGCGCTCCTGAGATTATGCTGAACAACGAAAAGCGCATGCTTCAGGAAGCGGTGGATTCCCTCTTCGACAATGGTCGTCGTGGTCGTCCAGTCACCGGTGCATCTAACCGTCCACTCAAGTCCTTGTCCGACATGCTCAAGGGCAAGCAGGGTCGATTCCGCCAGAACTTGCTTGGTAAGCGCGTAGATTATTCTGGTCGTTCCGTTATCGTGGTTGGTCCATCCTTGCGTATGCACCAGTGCGGTTTGCCAAAGTCTATGGCGTTGGAGCTCTTCAAACCATTCGTCATCAAGCGTTTGGTAGACAAGGGTTACTCTCAGAATATGAAGAGCGCAAAGCGTCTTGTAGACCGCGGTGACGTAGCAGTGTGGGACGTGCTTGAAGAGGTAATTTCTGAGCATCCAGTACTGCTCAACCGTGCACCTACGCTTCACCGTTTGGGTATTCAGGCGTTTGAGCCAGTACTCGTAGAAGGTAAGGCAATTCATCTTCCACCACTTGCTTGTGCAGCATTCAACGCTGACTTCGATGGTGATCAGATGGCAGTCCACTTGCCATTATCTGCGGAAGCTCAGGCTGAAGCACGTACACTCATGATGGGCTCGGACAACATCCTGAAGCCAGCAGATGGCCACACAGTAACCATGCCTTCTCAGGATATGATCATCGGTTTGTACTACTTGTCTACAGTCGTTAAGGGTGCAAAGGGTCAAGGTCGCGTGTTTAGCTCCATGGCTGAGGCACGTATGGCTCTCGACTTGCACGAGATTGACATGCAGGCAGAAGTATTGATTCGTCAGCCAAAGGACTTTGTCCTGCCAACGAATTGGCAGCCACGCGAGATTGAAGTAGTGACCCCAACTGAAGGTGGCATTACCGTTGCTAAGGAAGAACGTTTCGCAGATGGAAGCATTCTCTTTGCGACATCCTATGGTCGTATGCTTTTCAACGAGACTTTGCCAGTCGATTACCCGTTCATCAATGAACAGGTAGCAAAGGGTAAGCTCTCAAGCATCGTCGATGACATCGCATCACGTTACTCCACTCAGCAAGTAGCAGCGACCCTTGATGCGTTGAAAGATCTCGGCTTTACTCGTGCACCATGGTCAGGCGTTACTATGGCGTTCTCCGATATCGTGGCACCAAGCAACCATCAGGAGATTGTTGCGAGCTACGAAGAGCAGGCTCGTAAGGTCAACAGCCAGTATGATATGGGCCTTCTGACTGACGAAGAGCGTAAGCAGGAGCTCATCGGCCTGTGGACTGAGTGCACCGATAAGGTGGCTGAGGCAATGCAGGCAAACTTCCATGATGACAACAATGTGAACATCATGGTTCAGTCTGGTGCTCGCGGTAACTGGATGCAGATTCGTCAGATTGCTGGTATGCGTGGTCTCGTGGCGGACCCTAAGGGTGAAACCATTGCGCGACCAGTGAAGTCTAACTATCGCGATGGCTTGTCTGTGCTTGAGTACTTCATCTCTCAGCACGGTGCACGTAAGGGTCTGGCTGATACTGCACTTCGTACTGCAGAATCTGGTTACTTGACTCGTCGTCTTGTGGACGTTTCCCAGGACGTTATCGTCCGTAAGCTCGACTGTGGCACAAAGCATGGCTTGCCGATGACTGTTGCTGAGCGCGATGAAAACGGTAACCTCGTTCTTGTTAAGAATGCTGATGGTGGTCCATACACTCGTATTCTCGCTGCAGACGTGCTTGACCCTGCTGATGGCAAGACCGTTCTCTACAAGCGCGGCGATGCTCTTTCTATGGATGTCTTGAACGACTTGGTAGCGCATGGTGTAGAGACCGTTTCTGGTCGTTCTGTACTGACCTGCGAATCCAAGGATGGCGTGTGCGCGATGTGCTATGGCTGGTCCATGGCTACAAACAAGCTCGTCGACATCGGCGAAGCGGTTGGTATCGTGGCAGCGCAGTCCATTGGTGAGCCTGGTACACAGTTGACTCTGCGTTCCTTCCACTCCGGTGGTGTGGCATCGGCATCTGATATCACGCAGGGTCTTCCTCGTGTGGCGGAGCTTTTCGAAGCTCGTACTCCAAAGGGCGAAGCACCTATTACTGATTATGCGGGTACTGTGCATATCGAGGACAACGAGACCGGTCGCCAGGTAATCCTGACTCCAGATTCCAACGAAGAAGAGACTAAGACCTACCCAGTAAGCCGTCGTAATCCATTGATTGTGTCCGAAGGCCAGCACGTAGAAGCAGGTCAGCAGCTTACCGAAGGTTCTGTTGATCCAAAGCGTATCGTTCGTATCCTCGGTGCTCGTGCAGCTCAGGTTTCCATCGTGGAAGGTGTCCACGATGTATACCGCAGCCAGGGTGTAGATATCCACGATAAGCACATCGAGGTTATCGTTCACCAGATGCTTCGCCGCATTACCGTTGTGGATTCTGGCGATACAAAGTATCTCCCAGGTGAATTGGTCGATCAGCAGATCTTCCGTGCGGCAAACAAGGAAGCAGTTAAGAACGGTGGTAAGCCAGCTTCTGGTCGTCCAGAAATTATGGGTATTACAAAGGCTTCCTTGGCTACTGAGTCCTGGTTGTCTGCAGCATCCTTCCAGGAGACTACACGAGTTCTCACTGAGGCAGCTTTGTCTCAGAAGGTTGACAACTTGAAGGGGCTCAAGGAGAACGTCATCATCGGTAAGCTCATCCCGGCTGGTACCGGTTTGTCTCGCTACCGTAATGTTCAGGTGGAGCCAGACAAAGCGATTCGCGACACTATCTATCCAAGCTTTGGTTTGGACTCTGATATGGGCAACGACTTCAGCCTCGATGACACTGATTTCAGCGACGTCGACTTCGGTAGCCTTGACCTTGGTGATTTGGACCTCGGTCAGGAGTTCAACCCGGATGACTTCCTCAATGATTTAGGTGGTCAAGATAGCTTTGGAGATACTTCAGGACAGAAGTAATATCGCCTAGCAGGCTTTGGTTCTGGGATTATACAAGCTTGTATAAGCCCGTCAAAAATCAATAAAGCCTCTCGCGTTGAGATGGACACACGACATGTGAATCTCTCTTGCGCGGGAGGCTTTCTGCATAGACTAGCAGCTAAAATCGCTCGACGTAAACAGCACCGTATATCGGCGATGAGATATAGATGAGATATAAATAAACCCCATAAATGCATAAGTCAACTAGTTGAGCATTTATGGGGGAAACGAAATTCTCTCAGGAGGGGCTTGTAAAAAGCTTAAGATCTTATCTGAGAGTCCTTATACAATCCGATTTTAATAGCGGTCAGAAGTACATATGCCTCACGAGGGTCGGTAGCATCCCAACCTGTCATTTGCACAGACTTCTTTAGACGGTAACGAATGGTGTTAGGATGAACCTTCAGTACCTGAGCCGTCTTCTCAAGAGACGAACCAGAGAAGAGATAATTCTGCAAGGTAGAAAGAATCTGAGTCTTGCGTTCGTCGTTCTTCATAGGTAGATAGACTTTGTTATATAACTCATTTTGAGCATCTTCATCGCCGAAGAGTGCTCTCTCAGCGAGGAGATCCTCAGCACGCATTGGATTTGGATGCTCAGGATACGCAAAACGTGCTTTAAAACCGTTGACAGCAGCACGTAACGTCTCTGACGCACCTTCCAAACGTGGGCACTTTGGACCAAAGCACACGAGAGGAATGGTGTCAAACAGTTCTGCCATAGCCTCGAGATATGGTCCGCGAGAAGACTGAGGGCCCATGCCGATGAGTACGATGGTGTAGTCGTCATGAGAAGAGATGCATGCCTGTCCACCGAGGCTCAGTACTGCGGAACGTAAGTCTGCCTGTACGAATCCAGCTCGCAGATTGCTTCCATCCTCAAATATACCGACGAGTGCAAAAAACTCCTCATTCGGCTGCCATTTGAAGTTTGCTACACGAGACTGCAACGAAGGGGAGTAGTCTTGGTTGAGTAGAGATTCAATGATAAATGCTTCGTCACGAGTATCCCAAATGCTTCGCGTCACTGCCACACGACCGTAAATCTGCGCAGCAGAGAAAGCGACTTCACGTGAATAATACATAGCAGAACGAACGTAAGCTGCTTCATCTTTTTTGCCGACAAACTGAGAGATGTTGTCCTCGATAGTATCTACGGCAATGCGTGTAGTTTCGATGACGTTATCCAAAGAAATCTGGTTTGTCGTCTCTAGAGGAGCAAGGTTAAAGAGATGATCTGCGGAAATGGATTGATCGGATTCGTCAGGATTTTGTTGGTAATTTCGTGCGTATGTAATGTAATCAGTTACCGCGGTAAGCACGATTTCGTGGAGATAATGTGCTTCGTCTGCGCCAAGATTGGAATACCAGTTAGTTTCCTGATTGACACGATCCATTGTTTTGTTGACAATAAACTCTACAGCCTCACGAGCGTGTGAATCGAGTTCTTCGAGTTGCGGGGAATTCACCATTGGATACTCGTTTTCTTCCTTTAGTACGTTCGGCTAAAAATTGCAATAAGTATGATTATATACCAATTTTTTAGAATATTCCAATATGACGAGTGAGTATGATAGTTCGAAAAACGCGTATTATCTCTTATTTTGTAGAAAACTTCAGATTTTGAGCGATAATTACTGCAAAAATTGCTTTTATACAGTCACCTAATACAAAAATGAAACTTGCATTCATGAGAGGAACCCATGGCGTGTGAGTGAGAAAACTCTGAATGGTCACTCCAAAAATATAGAGGAAGGCTATGCTTCCTACGGCGAGAGAGACAAATAGAGCTGCTGTGTAAGCAAAGTAAGGAATCTGCGCCTTCTGAGCAGCTTGTGCGAAACCTTGTATGAAACAATGTGAGATGACAAACGCCGGAATGAAACCCCAGATAAATCCGGCGCTTGGCCCGATGAGTGCTGCTGTACTCACGCCACCTGAAAAGACAGGAAGTCCGAGTGCGCCAAGTGTGATGTAAGAGCCCAGAGCAGTGATACCTTCTGCTTGTGATAGGTAGAAAGCTGCAAGCATGAGAACGAATGTTTGCATAGTAATACCTACCGGTGTGCCGGGAACGGGGATTCTTCCTGCGAGTCCAGCTGCAATGAAGAGTGCAACAAATGCGACGGTCTTGAAAACGTTAATATGTGCAAAGAAATTAGTGCAATATGCTCTAAAATTTGTGAAAGCAAACAATGTTATCTCACTTTCGATTACGAGTGATGTCTATGAAATATATGGATGTACTATACAAATAAAGAATGACAAAAATCTCAGAGAAATCTCGAAATGACCGAAAATAAACGAAATATATTTTATTTTCCTGTGTTTATAAATTACTGAAATCATATTCTATTGTGAAAGCATACAAAACACGCGCGAGAAATTTTGTGGATTTTCCTATAGTTATTTTAAGAAAAAATTGGTAACTTTGTATAAAGTCGTTAGGAGTGTGAGTGGAGTATATTCGAAAGTCATATGCGGGGGTATCGTGTCCGTGGTGGCACTATGCCGAAGTCGAATCCACGAATACTCAAGCAGGAGATATCGTGCGCGATATAACTGACGTGGAGGATAGCGCCGATTATGATGCGGTGCGCTTTGTCGTAAGCGCTGATAAGCAGACTGCAGGGCGTGGACGCACGGGGCACCAGTGGGTGAGCGTTCCGGGTATAAATTGCGCCGTATCGTACATTTGTGAGTTGAGCCAAGAGTGGTACAACGCCCACGGTACGTGGATTTCTACAGTGGCTGGTTTATGTGTAGCGCAAGCAGTGGAATCGGTGTATAAGCTCGACGATATAAAGCTTAAGTGGCCCAATGATATTTATGCTAAAGGACGGAAACTCGGCGGAATCCTTTGTGAGGTAGTAGAGCGAGACGATGCTCCTGAGAAGATCTTTGTCATCATCGGTATCGGTATCAATATCGAAGCAGCTCCACGTATTGAGGCTAATTATGAAGCTACATGCATACGCGAATTAGCTGAACTGGCTGGAGAGATGGCCACTATAGACAGTGCGAGTGCAGACGCCCTCATCGTACGCATTGCTGGACAACTTAATAAGTTTTTCAGTAGTGACAATGAAAAGAATTTACATGCTGTAGATACTATGCACACTTTCCGCGAGCAAGCGCTGCGGCGCAGCTACACCGTCGGTAGGCGAGTAGTGGTCCGTCGTGTGGATAGTACAGAAATTTTTGGAAAAGCTGTAAACATTGGACTCGATGCGTCGTTGGAAATTCTCGATGATTCCACACGTCAAAAAGTGAATGTGCGTGTGGGCGACGTAGGAATTCTGCCGTAAAGCCGGAAGTATCTGAAAGTACTGCGCACAACTTTGATGAACTCTGTAAATTCCACACAATTTCCAAGGAAGAAGCTATGAAGAAACTGTTGATAGCAAATCGAGGTGAAATCGCACTTCGCGTCATACGTACAGCCCAAGAAATGGGCATTGCTACTGTGGCCATTTACTCTGACCAAGATCGCAATTCACCATATGTATCTATGGCAGACGATGCGTATCATCTGCCGGGAGATACGTATAACGAAACATATCTCAACGCAGAGCGCATTATTGAGATTGCGCGTAAATCTGGCGCTGAAGCTATCCACCCGGGATATGGTTTTCTCTCGGAGAATTCAGAGTTCGCTACGCGTGTAGCTCAGGAAGGTTTGACATGGGTAGGACCTCGCCCCGAAGCTCTTGACGAGTTGGGGGACAAGATTACCGCTCGTCGTTTTGCAGTGCGCGCGCGGGTTACTCCTGTGCCAGGTCTTTCGGAGCCAGTCAAAGATATTCACGTGCTCATTGACTTTGCGAATGCATACGGATACCCCGTCATGATGAAGCGGGCTGATGGCGGTGGCGGACGTGGCATTACGGTAGTGCGCAACGAAGATGATTTGCGTGCATTCTTCATGAGCCATGACTCTTTGCAAGGTGGAGACCTCGATAAGTACTTTATCGAAAAGTTTGTTGCTCAAGCACGCCATGTGGAAACTCAGTGCGGGCGTGACAGTCATGGTCAATTCACAGTGTATTCAACGCGTGATTGCTCAGTGCAACGCCGAAATCAGAAGCTCGTCGAAGAAGCCCCAGCGCCTTTCCTTATCCCTGATGTGGAGCAGAAGTTGCAGACGTTCTCACAGCGTCTCTTCGACACTGCTGACTATGTAGGATTGGGCACCTGTGAGTTTATGGTGACCCCACATAACGACGTGTATTTCCTTGAGGTAAATCCACGTTTACAAGTGGAGCACACTGTGTCTGAGGAGGTGTGTGGCATCGACTTAGTACGTGAGCAGCTTGTCATCGCTGACGGAGGGCACATTACTCAGGCTCCTCATCCTCGTGGTCACAGTTTCGAACTTCGCATCACGTCTGAGGACCCTTCTAAGAATTTAGCTCCTGGGTCTGGCGTGGTGGAGAGTATACATTTCCCATCAGGACCTGGTATCCGCGTTGACTTTGGTGTGGCTCAGGGAGATACTATTTCTCCAAAATATGATTCAATGATGGGCAAAATCATTGTTACTGCGTCAAATCGTGACAATGCGATTGCCCGAGTGCACCGTGCGTTGAAGGAATTTTCTCTTACTGGAATTTCCACGCCAGTAGCTTTGTATGATGAGATCTTCTCTCATGATGATTTCACTGCACACGGTGTATCGGGACAATTTAATGTCACGACAAAATGGTTGGAAAATACATTCTTAAACCAGCAGGCGCACTCTACTCGCGCAGGACAACCACAGAGTGTCGTTAATCGTGCTCCAAACTCGATAGAACCAAGTGAATTGGGCAGTTCTCATGGGAATACTCAACTTGGTGCTCATTCGTCGACGAATACGACGTTCTATGTGGAAATTGACGACAGGCGCATGAAAGTGTCCGTTCCTGAATACGTCATCGCAGCAGTATCGACATCGCATCGTCCACTATCTACTCGTAAATCCCAGCCGCTTCGCGGTGCAAGTCTGACCACTGCTCCTTCATCTTCGGCCTCTCATAATGATTCATCTGTTAGCTCTAATGGCGAGATTAAGGCACCAATGCAGGCAGTGGTAACGCGCGTTAACGTCGCCGTTGGACAAAAGGTGGAGAAGGGCGACCTTCTCGTCGTTCTTGAATCTATGAAGATGGAGAACTACGTGTATGCACCACTGGCAGGCGTAATTTCTGAAATTTATGCGGATCCAGCCGATGGAGTGGACGCAGGGGAAGCGTTGCTCAAGATGGACCTGACAAATCATGCGGAATCTAAAACAGACCAAAAGTCTACTCAAAAAGATGAAAAGAATAAGGAGGCGTAAGTGGTAGCATCAACAGATCTTGATTCACTTGAGCTTGCCTCATCTGCAGTCATCGCGGCGGATACTCGGCAGCCTCTTCGCGCTGAAATTGCGCGTGCAGCACGCCTTGCTCGCGATAGCGAAGACCATGCGCGCGCTCGACAGCATCCCAAGGGAAAGTTTACTGCGCGAGAACGCTTAGACCTACTCTTCGACGATGGAAGTTTCGAAGAGCTTGGGCGCTTTGCGGGCGGAAACATCAATGCTGGTATAGCCGGCTCCGCGGTCGTGACTGGTTTCGGCACAGTACGCGGGCGCAAAGTGGGCGTATATGCGCAGGATTTCTCGGTGCGTGGCGGCACTATGGGGCAGGCTGAGGGAGAGAAAATTTGCCATTTACTCGATATGGCTATGCAGCTCCATGTCCCTGTCGTAGCACTGATCGACTCAGGTGGTGCGCGTATTCAGGAAGGTGTCGCAGCTCTTACGCAGTATGGTCGTATCTTCAAAAAGACATGTGAAGCATCTGGCGTTATTCCGCAAATTTCTCTTATTCTAGGTCCGTGCGCGGGTGGGGCAGTGTACTGTCCTGCACTGACCGACATTATCGTGATGACGAAGGAAAATTCCTACATGTTCGTCACTGGTCCTGATGTAGTAAAGGCAGCCACTGGTGAACAAATCTCCATGGATGAGCTTGGAGGTGGATATGTCCATAATGCTACTTCCGGTGTAGCGCACTACCTTGGTGAAGATGAGGTGGATGCAATTGACTATACGCGCACGCTTTTGGCGTATTTGCCAAGTAATTGTGACGAGGAAGCGCCTCGCTATGCGTACTCTAACGGGCATGTGGAGGATGAAGCTGCAAAACGTATCAGTACCATCGTGCCAGACAACGATCGTCAGCCGTATGATGTCGTCGACGTCATACGATGCCTTGTTGATTATGGCGAATTCCTTGAAGTGCATGAACTTTTTGCACAGTCAGTCGTCGTAGGTTTCGCATGTATTAAGGGACAGAGTGTAGGCATCGTGGCAAATCAGCCTGCTGTCCGCGCTGGCATCCTTGACGTAGATGCTTCAGAGAAACTTGCTCGCTTCGTGCGACTGTGCGATGCGTTTAACATTCCTGTCATTACTCTCGTGGACGTTCCTGGTTATAAGCCAGGTAGCGATCAGGAGCATGCGGGAATTATCCGCAGAGGTGCAAAAGTCATCTATGCGTATGCCAATGCTGAAGTTCCACTTATCACCGTTGTATTACGTAAAGCTTTTGGCGGCGCATACATCGTGATGGGTTCAAAATCAATGGGAGCGGATGTCAACTTTGCGTGGCCAAATTCTCAGATTGCAGTTCTTGGCGCACAAGGTGCTGTCAACATCATTCATCGTAAAGAGCTTCGTAAAGCTCAAGATAATGGAGAAGATGTAGCAGCGGTGCGAGCACGTTTGGTATCTGAGTATGAAGAGAGCACAGTTAATGCAAATCTTTCGCTAGAAATGGGAGAGATTGATGCCATGATTGATCCAGCTCAGACACGTGAAACTATTGAGCGTTCGTTAGAGATGCTCAAGGCGAAAAAGAGCGTACGTCGTTACCATAGGCGCCACGGAAACCAGCCTTTATAAAACGTTCAAAGTGTCATAAAAACACAGACTTTACTGACTTACACATATACACAGATAAAGGAAGAAATAATGTCAGATTCCCTCATGAAAAGATTTGAAAGCGAACCTTTTGCTCTCCTCTTTGGCGGTCAGTCTACTCCATGGACCAATGCGCTAGAGCAACTCAAGGCAAATCCTGCGCTGTATGAACGTGTAGAAAAATTTATGGCTGATGCCAAGGCGCGTGTCAGCCCTGTCGCCGCTGAAATTCTCGCTGTGGCAGGCAAGAGTATCGATGTGATGAGCTATGCTAGCTCGCAACCGGTCTTAGGTAAAGCTGCAAATGCGATGGTATCTGTACCAGGCATTACCGCTGCTCAGCTTGGGGCGTTGCTGGATATGGTGGACTTAGGGCTGAATCTGTCTTCGTCTCAGCTCGTCACTATTCAGGGGCATTCGCAGGGCGTGCTCGCGGTAGAAATTGCGCGCGTTATCGCTGACGTCCACAGTGGGAAGTGCGATCAGGAAACAGTCGATAAACGTATCGTAGAGATTCTGGCTATCTCCTTCCTTATCGGAGTTGCTAGTACTCGTAGCGTACGCATGCAGCAAATTGAAACGACCAGCAATGCAACGCCTATGCTCTCCATTAAAGGCGTCACAAGACGTCAAATCGATGAACTTATCTCTCGTGTCGAGAATGCGCGTGGGCCAGTATCTGTAGCCGTGAAGAATTCTGCTACTCACTTTGTGGTATCGGGATATCCGACCGATTTGATGGCTGTATATAACGAGGCTCGTAAAGAACATGACCATCAGGCAGCTTTGCGAGAGGCAAAGGTGCGTGGAGGCTCGGTCTTTGACCCTCAGATGGAATATTTGGAAGTTACCGTTCCATTCCACAGCCCGCTGATGAATGATGCCGTAGAACTTGTCGAGCAGTGGGCGGTGGCCAGCGACATCGACGGTGCATATGCACGTTCCTTGGCGCAGCATGTACTGGTAGACCATGTGGACTGGGCGGCAGATATTAACGTTGCTTTGAAGGCTGAGGGGATTAAACCATCGCAGCTGTGGTTCGTAGATATGGGTCCTGGCGCGGTAATCGGCAAGCTTACTGCTGCCATCGTCGAGGGTAGTGGTGCAGGTATCGTCAGCGCTGCGACGCCGGAAGACCGTGTGACGATTATCACTGAAGGCACGCAGTTTGCTCGTACGACGGATTGGGCACAGTTTGCTCCACGTGTTGTTAAGACTGGGCGCGGGCATCGTGTGACGACAGCATTTACGAAGCTGACTGGCCGTGCGCCTGTCATGCTTGCGGGTATGACGCCTACTACTGTCGAGCCTGAGCTTGTTGCAGCAGCGGCGAATGCTGGGTACTGGGCTGAAATGGCTGGTGGTGGCCAGGTGACGGAAGCTGTGTTTGATAAGCACATGGCAAAGCTTGATGATCTTCTTGATGAAGGTCGTGCTATCGAATTCAATACGATGTTTATGGACCGCTATCTGTGGAATCTTCAGTTTGGTTCACAGCGTATTGTCTCCAAGAAGCGTGCTTCCGGTGCTCCTATCGATGGTGTCATTATTTCTGCGGGTATCCCTGAATTTGATGAAGCCGTAGAACTTGTCAAGAATTTGCAGGCTGATGGTTTCCCGTACGTCGGTTTTAAGCCTGGCACCGTTGATCAGATTGAACAGGTCATCCGTATCGCTCAAGCTGTCGCGCCAACTCAGATATTGATGGAAGTTGAAGGCGGCTCTGCTGGTGGACACCACTCATGGGAGAGCTTGGATGACCTCTTGCTGACGACGTACGGTGAAATTCGTGAGAATAAGAACATTATCCTTGTCGTCGGAGGCGGTATCGGCACTCCTGACCGTGCAGCAGACTACATCTCCGGCGATTGGTCCTTGGCATATGAGCAGTATGCTATGCCTGTAGATGGTGTGCTCATCGGTACGGCAGTGATGACTGCGAAGGAAGCGCATACTTCTGAACAAGTCAAGCAGTTCCTCGTCGACACTCCAGGCATCACGGATATGGTCGAGAACGAGGACCCATTTGCTCCTCGTAGGGAGCATTGGGTACCAGCAGGTAAAGAAGTCGGAGGTGTCAGCTCAGGTCTTTCTCATCTTCATGCAGATATTTATGAGCTGGAAAATGCTTCTGCTCGTGCTGGGCGTCTTATCGCTGAGGTGGAGAAGAACCCTGAGGAGCTCATATCGCGCCGAGATGAAATTATTGAGGCTATCAATAAGACCTCAAAGCCATTCTTCGGTGACCTTGCCGCTATGACATATCAGCAGATGGCTGAGCGTTTTGCGGCCCTCAGCTACCCGTGGGTTGACCCAACGTATGTCGACCGTTTCTTGCATGTACTCCAGCGTATTGAGGCTCGTACTATCGCACAGGATAGAGGCGAATTTGAATCTATCTTTACCAGCACAGCGGATGTAGAAGATCCTGCAATTGCGTTGAAGAAACTCAAAGAAGCATATCCAGCAGCTTCCACGATGACCGTCACTCCAAGTGATGTATCGTGGTTCCCGACACTGTGCCGCGAGTACCCTAAGCCAATGCCATTCGTGCCTGTCATTGATGGCGATTTGCTTCGCTGGTGGGGTCAGGACCAGTTATGGCAGTCTGAAGATGCACGATATAGTGCAGACTCTGTACGTATCATTCCTGGGCCGATTTCTGTAGCGGGCATTACGACTAAGGACGAGCCAGTCGCTGATATTCTTGCTCGATTTGAGCATGCATGTGTAGAACGTGTGGAGAGTGAAGATACCTCTGATGTCGAAGAGCAGTACTCTGAGCTTAACAATTCCAAGACTCCTCAGGACTTTATCCGCAATGCGCCGACTATTTCGTGGGTCGGCCATGTCATGGACAATCCAGCCTACAAGTCCACTGCTGAAGAGGGATTCTATGAAATCACACCAGTGGATGAGCCGGGAACTGTGAGTGAAGATGGCTGGATGCGCTTCGACCTTGATATCCATCTGGATACATATTGGGATAATGATGCTGATGGTGGCGTGACTAAGCATGCAGTGCGTGATATCGTCGTTCCTCTGAACGTCAATCCTCGTCAGCCAGAGCGTATGCCTATCGTCGACGGTGAGCGTTTATCTAAGCATGTATTTGCAATGCTTGCTGCAACTGCTGGCATTGGAAATACTGCTATCACTGGTGACAAGCTTGAGGCGATGCCACAGATTATCGCTCCAACGGATGAACAGAAGGAATCTGAGCCATTCGGTCATGCACTGGCGTCGTATACGCTGAGTGCAAATCTTGGAATGGATCATATGGTTGCGACAGGTGGTGCGTTGCCAGACAACCTGTCTATGAGCCGCATTGCTCCAGACGCACTTGTTGGTCCAGCATGGCCAGCAATTTATGCTGCCTTGGGCTCGGTGTATATCGGTACGATGCCGATTATCGAAGGCCTGCTCAATGCTGTCCACCTCGACCATCAAATTGCACTTCGCGTGACTCAAGCAGAACTTTTGGAACATGTGGGTGAAAAGATTAATGTGCGCAGCTGGTCAGAAAACTACGCTGAGTCTGCATCTGGTCGTGTAGTCACCATTCACGTACAGCACACTGCGAATGATGGCACGGTACTCGCTGACGAAGTAGAGCGATTTGCCATCCGTGGCCGTGCGTATTCCAACGCGCTTCCAGAGCCTGTGGCTCCGTATGGCGGCGTAGAGGGCGATATCGCTCATACCGCTCGTCGTCTCCTTCGCCGAGTGAATGTCGTCGCTCCGGATGACATGACAGCGTTTGCTCGTACTTCAGGCGACTTCAACCCAATTCACACATCTGTGAGAGGTGCGCGTGTCAGCGGTTTGAGCGCTCCGCTGGTTCATGGCATGTGGCTGTCTGCTACAGCTCAGCATGCTGTCCAAGCAACGGATGCTAAGGGTAACCATTGGGAAATTGAAGGATGGACCTACGCTATGTATGGCATGGTCCAGCTTGGTGACGACGTTGAAATTTCCGTAGAACGTGTCGGAAAAGTAAAGCGTGGCGGTCTCGTGCTTGAAGTGACATCACGTATTAATAAGGAAATCGTTTCCGTTGGTACGGCTATTGTGCGTGCGCCAGAATCTGCGTATGTGTACCCAGGTCAGGGCATTCAGGCTAAGGGCATGGTGCTCGATGAGCGCGCTATTTCCCCTGCAGCACGCGAAACATGGGAGCGCGCGGACAAGCTTACACGCGAAAAGCTAGGCTTCTCGATTTTGGCTGTGGTGCGTGATAACCCAACTGAACTTACTGCAAAGGGAGTTACCTATCGTCATCCAGAAGGCTTGCTCAACTTGACGCAGTTCACTCAAGTCGCGCTCGCTACCGTGGCATTTGCACAGAGTGCACGTATGCGTGAGGCTGGAGTTACCTTTGAACCTGCATACTTCGCAGGCCACTCCTTGGGTGAGTATAACGCATTGAGCTCCTTCGCTGGAATTATTCCATTGGAAACAGTTCTTGAGCTTGTTTTCCATCGTGGCTCAACAATGCATCATCTCATCGAGCGTGATGAGAAGGGACGCTCTAACTATCGTATGGGTGCGCTTCGTCCAAATCAGTTCGGCGTCACTGACGCGACGGTGAAGGATTACATCGCACAGGTAGCTCAAGAATCTGGCGAATTCTTGCAAATCGTCAACTTCAATTTGGCAGGTTCACAGTATGCTGTGGCAGGTACGATTGCAGGTCTTGAATATCTCAATCGTGATGCTTCCGCGCGTGCTGCAGCTGCCGGCGGTAAGCGCCCGTTCATGTATGTTCCGGGCATTGACGTGCCATTCCACTCGACAAAGTTGCGCTCTGGCGTTCCAGAATTCCGTGACAAGCTCGATGCTTTGCTCCCACAGTACATCGACTACTCTGTGCTGGAAGGTCGTTATATTCCAAACTTAGTAGCACGACCATTTGAGATGACGAAGGACTTCGCTCGCTCCATTCTTGAGGTTGTACCATCTGAGCGTATCCAAGCAGCTTTGGATGACGATGCGGTATGGGAGTCTTATGCGGCAGATGACCAGAAGCTTGGACGTCTGCTCTTGACTGAGTTGTTGAGCTGGCAGTTTGCTTCTCCAGTACGCTGGATTGAAACTCAGGCTTTGCTCTTTACGCCGAAAGAGCAGGGCGGACTTGGCGTAGAAAACTACGTAGAAGTCGGTCTAGGTAAGTCTCCAACATTAGCAAACATGGGTGCCCGCACGTTGAAGCTACCTGAGTTTGATGGTGTGCAAACCGCTGTATATAACGTAGGCCGTGACGAATCTCGTGTGTATCTCACTGACTCTGATGCTGACTCGTTGGTTAAGGATACTGAGTCAGAAGTAGAGCCTGAAACTACAAATGGTGCGCAAGATGATGCACAAAGCAATGTGCAAGAGCAGGCAGCACAAGCACCTACATCTGGATCCGCATCTGCGTCTGCGCCTGTACCGACAGCTGCGGCAGTACCAGCGTCACCAGCGGTAAGTGCTCCGGCAGGTGCTGCGCCAGCTGCGGATATCGAGTTTGGTGCCCCAGAAGCTATCTCGACGTTGCTTGCTTATGCTGGCAAGATCCGTCCAGACCAGATTGGTGATTCAGATACCACCGATACGCTGACCAATGGTGTATCTTCGAAGCGTAATCAGCTCTTGATGGATATCTCTTCCGAACTCCAAGTAGCGAGCGTGGAAGGTGCTGCTGAAGCAACCGTTGGCTCTTTGATGGGCATCGTCAGGGCTGCAGCTCCTCACTACAAGGCATTTGGTCCAGTATTGTCCGATGCGATTCGCGAACGTTTGCATGCGCTCTTTGGTGCGGCAGGTGTGAAGTCTGCACATATCGCCAAGCGTCTTGAGTCTGCTTGGGGACTTGGAGATGGTTGGGTAGCGGCAGTTACAGCTGACATCCTCCTTAATACTCGTGAAGGTGCTTCTTCACGTGGCGGCGACCTTGCAACTCTTCCTACGGCTGCGGTCTCTAATGCAGCTGGTGCAGATGCTCTCATCGATCAAGCTGTTCAGGAAGTAGCAGCAGCTCGTGGGGTAGCAGTAGCTATGGTATCTGCAGGGTCTGGGGTATCTGGCTCAGTAGTGGACTCTGCGGCACTCAATGAATTTGCTGAGAAAGTTACTGGTGAAAATGGTGTCCTAGCTCAGACAGCTCGTTTTGTACTCCAGCGTATCGGAGCAGCTCCTGAACCTGCTCGCGAAGAAGAAGATGAGAATGCGGCAGTCATCGAAGCTGTGGAAGCGGAACTCGGCAGTAACTGGGTCAAGCAAGTAGCTCCTCGATTCGATGAAGCTAAGGCAATTCTTTTCGATGATCGCTGGGCAAGCGCTCGCGAAGACCTCGCGCATATTTATTATGACGGTGATACTTCTGCCATAGATAATAATTTCGAAGGCGCGGGTAAAGCAGTTGCAGATCAGGCAAGCTGGTATGCAAAGCGTGCAAATGGTGATGGCAAGACTGAGCTTGCGCAAACCTTTATGGACATCGCTGCTCGCGCTGAGCACAAGATTGCCCCAACGGATAAGCAAGCTGCGTTTGCGAATGACGTTGCGGTGGTAACGGGTGTGTCTGCGCATTCTATAGCGGGCGAAGTTGTGGCAGGTCTTTTGGCTGGTGGTGCTACCGTTATTGCTACTAGCCATAGCTTCAGTCCACAAGTCAAACAGTGGGCTAAAGACATGTATCGCACGCATGCTGTGGGTGGCGCGAAGCTCTGGCTCGTTCCAGCAAATCTATCTAGTTTCCGTGATGTTGATGCTCTTGTGAAATGGGTAGGCTCTGAACAGAAGGAAACCCACGGCGCAGATACGACTGTGGTCAAGCCTGCTCTTGCGCCAACGCTGTTCTTCCCATTCGCTGCACCTCCAGTACACGGTACGCTGTCCGACTCGGGTGAGCTCTTCGAGTCTCAAGCTCGTCTGATGCTGTGGGGAGTTGAACGTGCTATCGCAGGATTTGCTCCACTTGGTACAGACAATGACATCGAACATCGTATCCATGTCGTCCTTCCGGGCTCTCCTAATCGTGGTATCTTCGGAGGCGATGGAGCTTATGGTGAAGTCAAGTCGGCGTTTGACGCTATTGTGACCCGCGCTCATGCAGAAAAAGATTGGTCTGAGCACGTGTCCTTCGCTCACCCTCGTATTGGCTGGGTACGTGGTACTGGTCTCATGGGTGGCAATGACCCACTCGTAGATGTCGTAGAGTCTCGTGGCATTCACACCTACACCACTGAGCAAATGGCTGATGAGCTCTTAAAACTCAGCACTCGCGAAGCTCGAGAGCGGGCAAAGGTTGGAGCTTTGAACGTTGATTTGACAGGTGGTCTTGGCTCAGAACCGCTCGATATCAATGAACTTCGTGAAGAAGCTCAAGCTCGCGAGATGGCAGCACAAAATACTGATGATGAAACAAACGAGATTTCAGCACAGAGTGTAGCGAAGACAGTCTTGAAGGCCCTTCCAACTCCTGTAGTGCCGACACAGGCTTCTGTTCATGCGGCTGACTGGACAGAGGTTACCGCTAAGCCAGAAGATGAAGTTGTCATCGTCAATATTGGTGAACTCGGTCCGTGGGGCTTTGGTCGCACGCGTATGCAGGCAGAGCTGGGCATTACCTCCGACGGAAATGTCGACTTGAATGCTGCTGGCGTATTGGAACTCGCATGGAACATGGGACTTATCTCATGGTCTGATGCTCCGAAACCAGGCTGGTATGATGCAGAGAGCAACCTTGTACCTGAGGAGGAGATTTATGAGCGATTCCATGATGACGTCGTAGCACGTTCTGGTATCCGTCCATTTGACGAGGGTATGGGTCATGACTATGCACATGGTACGAATGAGGATGCTGCAGAAGTCTTCCTCGACCATGACATCACTTTCAGCGTGGCAGATGAAAAGACCGCTCGTGAGTACCTTGATATGGATGAGGCACACACTCACATCGCTCGTGATGAGGAAAGTGGCGAGTGGACAGTAACGCGCATGAAGGGCGCATCTGTACATGTCCCACGCCGTACGACGATGACTCGTACCGTTGGTGGACAATTCCCAGAAGGTTTTGACCCAACGCGCTGGGGCATTCCAGCTTCCATGGTGGGTGATGTTGATCAGATTGCTCTATGGAACATTATTACCGCGGTCGATGCATTCCTTAATGCTGGCTTTAGCCCTACAGAAATCTTGCAGTCTGTGCATCCATCGCAGGTAGCATCTACTCAGGGTACCGGTTTCGGTGGCATGTCGTCCATGCGCAAGCTCTATTTGGATCGTTATCTGAATAAGGAATATCCAAGCGATATCTTGCAAGAAGCACTGCCAAACGTCGTCGCTGCACACGTCATGCAGTCTTACATCGGCGGTTACGGCGACATGATTCAGCCGGTGTCTGCATGCGCTACTGCAGCAGTATCGGTGGAAGAAGGCTTCGACAAGATTAAGCTGGGCAAGGCTGACTTCGTCGTCGCAGGTGCAATCGATGATATCGGTACGGAATCGGTAAATGGTTTCGGGTACATGAATGCAACTGCAAACTCTCAAGAGATGTATGGCAAGGGAATTGAAGCTCGATTCTTTAGCCGTGCTAATGACCGTCGTCGTGGTGGATTCGTAGAAGCTCAGGGTGGTGGTACCGTCCTGCTCACTCGCGGAGACATCGCGCTTAAGATGGGACTTCCAGTTGCTGGCGTGATCGGCTATGTCCGTTCCTTTGCAGATGGTGCTCACACTTCCATTCCAGCTCCAGGTCTTGGAGCATTGGCAGCTGCTCAAGGTGGCACATCGTCTGTCCTCGTGCGCGAACTTGCGAAGTTGGGCGTATCTGCAGACGATATCGCCGTGGTATCCAAGCATGATACGTCGACGAATGCCAATGATCCGAATGAGTCTGAACTCCACAACACCGTTGCTCATGCCATTGGGCGCTCTGATGGGAATCCGCTCTTCGTGATTTCTCAAAAGAGCCTTACTGGTCATGCAAAGGGAGGTGCAGCAGTCTTCCAGATGCATGGATTGACAGATTTGTTCCATACGGGAATCGTGCCTGCAAACGCTGCTTTGGACGTCGTTGATCCAAAACTTGAGCGTGATGACCACATGGTCTGGTTTAAGAAGCCTATGAATATAGCTTCCACAGGCCACGACGTCAAAGCTGGCTTGGTCACTTCTCTCGGCTTTGGTCACGTATCAGGCTTTGTCGCAGTGGTTCATCCAGGTGCTTTTGAAGCGGCCGTGCGTAACGAGAATGGTGAGCAGGCTCTCGCCCAGTGGCGAGTAAAGGCGAATGCTCGCTTGGCTGATGGCGCTCGTCACTTGGCAGAAGGCATGATGGGGCATGCTCCACTCTACGAATCTATCGATAATCGTCGCTATCACGAGGACAAGCGCAGATATGATTCTCATGAAGTTGAGAAGGCTATGCTGCTTGACCCATCAGCACGATTGGGCGAAAGTGGTTACTTTGAGAAGTAGGAAGTAAGTATCTGATTAATAGATGAGGAAACCTCGCTGATTACTGATGAATCGGCGAGGTTTCTTTTTATAGGAATAGATGAGAATCTGTTTATGAAAATAATGCTTCTCTTTTAGCTATGACAGTAATTCTCGAGAAAAAGCGAAGGGTCAAGCCTTTAGCGTTTGAGTAAATCTCTGCACAAGCCAGTGGACCCGCGTACTACCAATTCAGGGTCAAATGTTATGACATTGCGTTCACCCAAATGCGAAGAATCGCTCATCATAGTGAAGAGTGTGTTGACAGCAGATTTTGCCATGGCGGTCACGGGCTGGCGCAGAGTAGTAAGTCCGGGAGAAGTGTAACTTAGCTGCGGTGAATCGTCATAACCTATGACGGAAATATCCTCAGGCACGCGTATTCCCTGAGCCTTGAGTGCTTTAATTGCTCCAAGTGCGAGAGCATCGGAAGCGCAGAGAAGAGCTGTCACTCCGTTATGTGCGAGGCTTACTGCAGCGTCTCGCCCTGATTCAAAACCATAGGTGGTCCAGATGGTATCCACGACTTCAACCTTGTTCTCCTGAGCAAACTGCAAGGCTGCTTCGTATTTGCGAATGGAAGGGTAGTGATTGTTATCTCCACACAGGAGTGCAATTTTGGTGTGCCCTTGGCTCATCAGCAGACGCATAGCCATGTCAGTTCCTAGAGCATCATTGGTACGCACAGTCGTGCCGAGCAAGGCGGGGTCGGAATCATTGATGAAAACTTTCGGAATGCGACGTTCGTCTAAAAGTCTATATATGCTATGGTCTCCGCCTCGGGTATCATAATGCCCCGCAAGGAAGATAATACCGTCGATTTGGCGGTTAAGTGCCATGGTCAGGAGGGACTCTTCTGTAGCACCTCCCAGTGTATATGTACACAGTAGAGGCAGGATGTTCCTCTGCGCTAACTGTGTGGAAATAGCTGTTGCAAATGCTGGAAAGATTGGGTTGTTCATGTCAGGGGCGACAAGTGCCACGTCATGTGAAGTAGTGCGAGTCATTTCACTTAATGGCATGCCCAGTTCTGTCATAGCCGCGGTAACTGCTTGTCGTGTAGCCTCAGATACTCCAGGTTTGCCGTTGATGACACGAGATACAGTAGCTTGGCTGACTCCTACTTTGTGAGCAATATCCGCAAGAGTTTTCATTCAATCTCCAGTGTTTAAAGAGCAGTTCGCCTAATTTATGTACTGATATACAACGATATCGGGAAAAGAAATTTTACGCAAACTTTGCGTAAGTAGTTAATAAAATTAAAGAGAATGACGAGAAACTATGCAAAAAACGTATTTTTTACCTAAAATATTTAGAAAATTAAAACTATTTATTGTAGTTATTTGGAAAATAAAAGAGGGGGATTTTCAGGAATTCTTTGAATTGCTGTGAATCGCGACACTGTAGTATACGTGCAAAGATTGCGCAAACTTTACGTAAATGTTATTCTATTGATTGACATCAAGAAGAGAAACTTGGCGAACTCAGTAGTTTAGTAGTTTCTTTTGCTTGGCGAATTCAAGGATGAATTTAAGGAGAATTGAATATGAAGAAGCGTTCTAGTGCCACTGTCGCGCTCGCGGCAAGCTGTGCGGCGGTTCTTGCTATGGCAGGTTGCGGTGCAAATTCTGGAAATGCTACGAAAACTGCTGATGGTAAACCAATTGTCACTGTCCAGGTCATCAAAGATGCTCGCCTAGGAAAAATGAGTAGCTTAGGCTGGGTTAAAGACCTTGAAGCTGCGTGCGGATGTAGCATTAAGTGGCAGGAGACTGCGGCATCGTCATGGGACCAGGCAAAGGGAGCACAGCTCGCTTCGGGAGATGTGGCTGACGTAACTATCGGCGGCTATGGTACAGGCGACATCGCGCAGTATAGCTCTTTGTTTATGGATCTCAATAGCCATCTCAAGGATATGCCAAATCTTTCGAAAGCTTTCAAAGATGAGCCTTATGGACAGGTGGTGTCCACTCAGGCAGATGGCAAGATTCAAGGTACGCCAAATATTGCTCCTACGCGTGAGTCTAACTCGTCTAATCACTTATTTATCAACAAGGTATGGCTTGACAAGCTCGGTCTTAAGGTTCCGACCACATGGGATGAGTATGAAGCCGTGCTCAAAGCATTTAAGACGGGTGATCCTAATGGGAACGGCAAGGCAGACGAAATCCCTCTTGATATGAACAAGCCGGATACTGACGGCTTTGGGTCGTTCCAGATGAATATTTTCCTGACATCGCTAGGCATTCCTCTGTCTTCGCATGCAGCAGGTACTGTCGGCATGTATGTTAAGGACGGTAAGGTACATAACTATTTGACGGATAACCGCTATAAGCAGACCATTCAGTTCCTTCATAAGTTGTGGAAAGATGGTGTCATTTCCAAGGACGCTTTTACACATGACTGGTCTCAGTACACTAGCACGGCAAAGGGTGACCAGAAGACTGCCGTTGTAGGTTCATCTGTGATGTGGACTCCGGATGATTTATTTGGCACGGCTTTGGGCAATCAGTACATCACGATTCCAACATTGAAGGCTTCTGCAGATCAGAGTGAGAAGACAGTGTGGTCCTTCAACGGTGATGATTTGAAATATCAGGCAAATAAGGCAGTTATCAAGGCAAAGCCTGCGAACCTAGATGCAACCTTGAAACTCGTTGATGCGTTCTACAGCCCAGATATGTCTATTCAGATGACATACGGCGCATTTGGCACGTGTGTGAAGAAGAATGGCGATAAGGATTACACTGTCCTTAAGCCAACAGACTCTACTAAGAATGCGGGTGACTGGCAGTTTAGCCATGCTCTTGCAGATGGTGCGCCGGTCTATCTTTCGCGCGATATGAAAGTCAAGATTGAGTCTGAAGAAACCGGTGTCGGTGAAGTTGATGCTGTCTATAACGATGATTACGCAAATATGAATATGAATACAGATGTGCTCTATTCCAACATGCCTGTCACGTCGAAACAGCAGGAAACTTTGACTGCTAATGCTACGGGTCTGACCCAAATCACCATGTCAAACTTTGCTAAGTGGGTCACAGAAGGTGGCGTGGAGAATGAGTGGGACGCGTATCAGAAGACGCTGAAGGATAACAAGCTCGACGAAGATATCAAGATTCAGCAGGACATCTATGACAGTTATAAAGCTCGCATGGATAAGCTTGGCGTAGACTTGAATACTCTTGTCGGCGCACAGCACTAAAACATCACATTCTCGTATATAATCTCTCTGGCACACACGAACCCGATCTGAAGAAATCCATACTTATGGCGCTTTTAGACCGGGTTCTCGTATGCTAGGGCACCTTTTTCATTTTTGGCTAATAATTTATGGACTAAAGGCTTGACAAATGGCAGTTTTTACAGATACTGATACACGTGACGATGAACGTGCAAAGAAGCGTGGCATCATCATACTCATAGCGGCAATCGTTGCTGTCGCTTTTATAGTATGTCTGGCTGTGTGGGGAGTACGTTCTTTGGAGGATTCACACCAGAAAATTGCGGGGGAGTACGTGGCTGAGCAGTCTCAATCTTCGTCTCATGCACAGTCTGGGAACGGGGGAAGTGAGCAGTCTCGTACGCAGAAATCACAGGGGTCGCGGAAAGCGCAGGAAAGCGACTCACAAAAAGAGCAGAAAAAAGGTACTTGGAAAAAGTCGCAAAATTCTCGAAAAAAAAGCGCAAAGAAACGTACTTATCGTCATCGGCGTGATGGTAGTCAGCGCGGCTCGGGGAAGGTGTCACCTCATCACGACGGCGATACGCATCCGCACGAAGTGAAGGCTGCTGATCCTGTTGTGTGGAATTATGACAATCGTGCCATCAAAGATACTAAAAATTCCATAGCCAATGACCAGGTGCGCCAGTCGCCATTCTACTCAGTACAACTTCGCAACACTGATAGCGCTAAGACTTTCAACTCCTTTACTTACCTATCTATTCCTCGTGGTGGCTTGGGAAAGCAAGGTTATACGGGTGAAGACGGCGCAGATTTTGCATATGATAATGGTTTCACGATGAGTTGGTCGAGCTTTGTGTATTCACACGATGTGTGGGTTAATGTTTCTTTGCAAACCGGTGCAAAAATTTCTCGTGCAAGTGACGTGACTATTCGTCCTACCTCTTTGCACTTTGCTAAGAAACTTGTCAACGACCATACTGTTGCAATTAAGGTGCCGTTTAGTCAGAACGGGTATCGATTTTCCGTCGAATTCGCATCTGAGCAGACGAAGGTATATGCCAACGGTGCAACGGGTGCTGTCACTGCGTATAATGTGACTGCTGACAAAGAGAGTAAACTAAATGCCGCCAAGGACTATATTGAGACGGAACCTCGAAATTCTATGATGGTTTTTGCTCAACCACGTGTTGAGGGCACTGCTGAAGGAGCTGCAACTATTCCTACTGCTCGCGATGGCGTTATTCAAGTCATTGAGCCCGGGGAGTTTCCTACTCATCTGCGCAAAGATACAGAAATTATTTATCTGAAAGCAGGCGTGCACTGGATGGGGTCTCGCCGTCAAGCTGAGCTTGGCCCTCGAGTTCGTTGGGTGTACTTTGAACCAGGCGCATTTATGAAGGGTGCTTTCTACTTCACTGGAAGCCCAACGGTCACAAACTATAAGATGACGGGCTATGGTGTACTTTCTACTGAGCAGTATGGTTATGAGACGTCTACGAAGAATAATTTTAAACATCGTCCAGATTCAGATAGTAACTGTTGGGACTCGTGTGTGAAGCCTATGCGTTTTACCTCTGATGCACAGCAACAAACGCTGGATATCCAAGGTGTAACGGTGAAAGAACCGTCGTATCATTCGTTCGTTATGTATGCCTATAAGCCTGCGGATGCGGTCGGTACTGCTGCGGCTGACTCCACATCTGGCTCTACAAGTTCTGTGAGGAAATCTCACACACTGCGACCTGAGGGGAGTGAAGATACGTTTGCGCTTCATGTGCGCAACTATCAGCAGGTTGGCGCATGGTACTGGCAGACTGATGGCTTGGAATTGTATACAGGCTCGACGATGAAGAACTCTTTCATTCATTCCAATGATGACGTGATTAAGCTCTATCATTCACATGTTTCCGTAAAAAATACGGTCGTGTGGAAGAATGAAAATGGTCCGGTATTCCAGTGGGGATGGGTTGGTCGCGATATTGATAATGTAACCGTAGAAAACACAGATATTATTCATTCTCGAATGTACTGGGGTGGCAATGATAATATGTGTGTCTTTAATTCAGCAGGGGATTTGTGGGGCGGCACTCATCAGGAGAGCCCGTCACCGTCCTGGATGGTGCAAAACATGACTATTAGAAATACTCGCGTAGAAGATACTGTCAATTGCGGTATACGAATCACGAGTCTTGGGTCGATGCGAAATGTCACCATCGATGGCTTCTATGTCCACGCGTGGACCGATCAACGTGCAGATCTTCAAAGGTCTACTTTCAGCGTGGCAAAGAGCGCGTCAGGAAAGTACGGAAATGTAGGCGATACAGGCAAAGCAAACGGCTTGAACATCCACAACTATTTTGTCGGTGGACAGGGCGTAAGTTTTGCTGATGAAAACTGGCAGGCAGATCAAATCGGCAAACTCGATTTTGGCAAAGGTCTTGCGGGCAAATGGTCTCTCAGCTATGATGGTCAAGCTCAAGGTGATAAGCCTCAGCTATCCTTCGATGAATTTAGTGATGGACAGATTGTCTCTTCGCGTGATATTGAGCTTAAAGGCTCGGCTACTCATGCGCAGAGTGTACAGGTGGATGTCAATGGAAAGACATCAGCTGCGAAAGTCGTGAACGGAAAATTTGTGATTTCACTTCATCTTGATAAAGTGACAAATACTGTACGCGTTGTTGCTCAAAGCTCATCGGGCGTAAAGGCGGCAAAGTATCTCACTTTGATAGCTTACGGCTCTCGAATTGGCGGTATTACAGATCCTCAGGGCGATGACAACGGGCCGGGTTCCTATGTCTACCCTACGAATAGCTCTTTTGCAAAGGGCAACTTCGATATGACTCAGTTTGATGCTTACGATGACGGGGATAGTTATAATTTCGTAACATCACTTGCATCACCTGTTTATAATCCGTGGGGTGGTAGGGGCATCTCTACTCAGCAAGTTAACATTTATCTGCGCGATGGCAAGGCGAACGACAACGATATCACAGCGTTGCGCCAAGGTACACAAACTTACGTACATGGTACGTGGAAGTATGTCGTCGTAGTTGATGGTCGTTACATTCCTGGTGTCTACACTCCTCGTGGGAAAAAGATTGCTGACGTAGAGATTAGCTCAGTAGATAATCGCATTACGGTGAGTGTGCCAAAGTCTGCATTTTCAGGACTTGACGTCGGAAAAGCCAAGTATGAGGTGTCCATGTACTCGTCGTCAGAAGGCAGCGAAGGTATAGATAATGTGCGTCCGGTGTACTCGCTCTCGTGCTGGAATGGTGAAACTGCGAGCTGTCCTAACTTTATCAAGGAGTATCGCTTTGGTGGTGCGAAGGGGAATCATAAAGATGATAGTCCGTTTATCACAGATACAACTGCCTCGAATGCTATCGATATCATCTCTGGTGACGTGCAAATGAACGGTACGCAGGCTCAGATAATGAGTCTTAACCATGATAAAATAGTGGTTCCTTACGTTACATTGCATAAGTAATCTCCTATCTCAATCTCCCCAAGCTCCTGAATATTACGGCGTGTGTTATGTGAAAGCAGCACTGTAATATTTGGGAGTTTTTCGTAAGTTTTGCGCAAAAATAGTGAGAGTGATGCGATGGTTGATGCAGTAACTAATCCATGAAGAATCAAAATAGCAATAAATATCAAGAGTTTTCTCTCTAGAAATAACGCAACACGCTATTGAAAAAGTTGCGTAAGATTTGCAATGAGATTACTATTGTTGTCGTAAGGTTTCGCAGGGGAAACTTTTCATGATCGATGTTTTAGTGACAGAAGACAAAGGGCAGAACTTATGACAACTCCCAACATAGTAAAGAGTTCGCAAGCTCTCGATGCTTGGTGGTCGGATGCTGTGGTGTATCAGGTGTATCCTCGTTCTTTTCAGGATTCTAATGGTGATGGTATTGGGGATTTGAGGGGTATTACTTCTCGCCTGTCGTATCTTGCTGGGTTGGGTGTTGATGTGGTGTGGCTCTCTCCTGTGTATCAGTCTCCTCAGGATGATAATGGGTATGATATTTCCAACTATCAGGATATCGACCCTATGTTCGGTACTCTCGCTGATATGGATGAGCTGCTTGCTAAAGCTCATGAGCTTGGTATTAAGGTCATCATGGACTTAGTGGTGAATCATACGTCTGATGAGCATGCGTGGTTTAAAGCATCGCGCGCTTCCAAGACGAGCGACCACGCTGATTGGTATATTTGGGAAGACCCTAAGACTGGTTTTACGGGCGGTGAGAAGGGTGCTGAACCGAATAACTGGGGTTCGTATTTTGGTGGTTCTGCGTGGCAGTGGGTGCCTGAGCGTGGTCAGTATTATTTTCATCAGTTTAGTAGGAAGCAGCCTGATTTGAATTGGGAGAATCCTGATATGCGTCGGGCTGTGTTTTCTATGATGAATTGGTGGATGGACCGCGGTATTGATGGGTTCCGTATGGATGTTATTTCTTTGATTTCTAAGCTTCATGATGAGAATGGTAAGCTTCGTGGTGTCAACGGTTCCCTTCTTCCTGAAGAGCCTGCTGGTCCGGATGGGTTTTCGAGTCCTAGCCCGGATTGTTCTGATGGTCCGCGTTTGGATGAATTCCTCTCTGAAATGCGTTGTGAGGTTTTCGCCGGTCGTGAGGGGTTTTTGACTGTGGGTGAGGCTCCTGGTATTTCGGGGGAGCGTGCCGAGCATATTACAAACCCAAAGAATGGTGAGTTGGACATGCTTTTCCTTTTCGAACACGTGGGTATCGACCAACGTGGGGTAGGGGGGAAATGGAATGTAACGGATTGGAAACTTTCTGATTTACGTCATAGCTTTGCTAAATACGAGCATATCGTTGACGATGGTGGCTGGACATCGCTCTTCTTCTGCAATCATGACCAGCCACGCATTGTTTCACGCTGGGGTGACGACTCGACAGAACAGTTGCGCACACGTTCTGCAAAAGCTCTAGGGCTTTTGCTCCATATGCATCGGGGTACTCCGTATATTTATCAGGGTGAAGAGCTTGGCATGACGAATGCTGACTACACACGTCTTGACCAGTACCAAGATCTCGAATCTATCAATATGTATCATCAGCTCGTTGATGCAAAAGTTTTCACGCATGAGGAGATGATGGCGGGTATTGCTGCTATGGGGCGCGACAATTCGCGTACTCCTATGCAGTGGGATGATAGTAAGTATGCTGGTTTTGAGTCCGCGGATGCTGCGACTGCCCCATGGCTTGAAGTGAACGCTAATAAGGCTACTATCAATGCTCAAGCGCAGATGGCTGATGATAATTCGGTCTTCGCGTTCTATAAGAAGCTTATCGAACTACGTCATACAAATGTTACCGTTGCACTCGGCGACTGGAACGCGCTCGATGAAGAGGATGAGCAAGTTTATGCATTTACACGCATATATGAAGACAATGAGCTACTCGTCATAGTCAATGTCAGCAGTGAAACTGCGCGTATTCCTCAGCAAACCCGTGCGCTCATTGACCTAGTGCGTGAGAAAAATGCGTTAGACGAATCTCGAATTCTTCTCTCTAACGACGACGCGACCGACTCTGTCCAAGAGCTCGGCACTGGCATACTGCAGCCGTGGACTGCACTGGTCTATGAGATGAAATAAAGGGGGAAATGATATGGCATATACGACTCGACAATTAAATGCTGAGACAAAAGCCCAATCAAAGAATCAAGCGAAAGCTCTCGCAAAAGCACACAAGAAGCGCGTAGCTCAGGAAAAAGCAGAGCTGAGAAAGAGAATTGGTCCGTGGTATAAGCGCGTGGCCCGACACTTTAGCTTGTACTGGCAACTTTGGCTGATGGTAGCTCCTGCGATGCTTTTGGTGATTATTTTCAACTACGTGCCTATGTACGGTATTCAGCTTGCTTTTAGACGTTATGACCCGACGAAGGGTCTTACTGGCGGCGAATGGGTAGGTTTCGAGTATTTCCAAAAGTTCTTCAACGATGCGCTCTTTACTCGCATCATCGCAAATACTCTACGTATCTCCTTGTGGACACTGGTTATGGGCTTCTTTGCTCCGATTATCCTCGCTCTGCTCATCAATCAGATCGGCGGAGCAAAGACAAAGAAGTTTGTACAAACGATTACGTATATGCCTCACTTCATTTCTACTGTGGTGATGGTCTCTATTCTAAATATCTTCTTAGCTCCTGATTCGGGCATGATCGGGCGTTTATTCCCACATATGAATTTGATGGGAAGTCAGGCTGCTTTTACGCCTATTTATTGGATAAGTGAAATTTGGCAGCATTGTGGGTGGAACTGCATTATCTATTTGGCAGCGTTAGCTTCTGTAGATACATCGCTTTACGAGGCTGCAAAAATTGATGGCGCGGGCCGTTTACAACTTATCAGATATGTTGATATTCCGGCACTTCTACCTACAGCGGGTATTTTACTCATTATGAATATGGGGTCTGTGCTCGGAGTAGGATTTGAAAAAATCTTCTTGATGCAAAATACGCTGAATATTCAAGCATCCGAAGTTATTTCTACCTATACATACCGCATCGGTATCTTGTCTACGCAATTCTCGTACTCTACGGCGATTGGTTTGTTTAATTCTTTGGTGAACTTTGTGTTCCTTATCACAGCGAACCAAATTGCTAAGAAAGTCTCTAATACGAGCTTGTTCTAAATAATTCAATAATTCTAGGTATATGGAAGAAGTATGGAATAGAAGGTCAGGTTTTAAAATGACAACAGCACTTGCTTCAAAAGTAAAGATGAGCTCTCCCAAGCGCAGGGTACAGCACAAAAGCGTGGGGGATTGGACAGTGGATATTGTTATCGCGTTGCTCCTCATCGTAGTTGTGGCATCGATTATTTATCCATTATGGTTCATCATCATTGCATCTTTCTCAGACCCAACGTTAGTATCGCAAGGAAAAGTAACAATCCTGCCGCAAGGTATCAATTTCAAAGGATACGAGAAAATTATCTTCGACGAGCGTATCTGGACGGGGTATAGGAACACCATCATTTACTCTCTAGTAGGTACCGCAGTGAACTTGATTGTCACGCTTCCAGCGGCATTTGCTCTCTCGCGTGTGGAATTTAAGCCACGTCGAGTGCTCTTATTCCTCTTTACGTTCACTATGTTCTTTGGCGGCGGTTTGATTCCTAGCTATTTGCTGATGAAAGATTTAGGTATCTTGAATACTATGTGGGTTTTCATCCTCCCCGGCGCTTTTAATGTGTACAACATGATTATTACGCGTTCATTCTTTGAGACTTCAATACCTGAAGAACTGCGTGATGCAGCGCAAGTAGACGGCTTAAGCTACTTCGGTTACTTTATGAAGATTGTTCTTCCATTGTCGGGAGCTATCATAGCGGTCATAGGTTTGTACTACTTCGTAGGGCACTGGAACGACTACTTTACTGGTTTGATTTATATCCGTGATCTAGACAAGCAACCGTTGCAGAATATTTTGCAAATGATTTTGCTCTCCAATCAGACGCAGCAAGGAGCTGCCTCCATGAGTGCGTTGGAATCTCAGAACTTTGCTGATCAGATTAAGTTTGGTGTCATCATTGTCTCTACATTGCCATTGCTTATTATTTATCCATTCTTGCAGAAGTACTTTAACAAGGGTGTAATGATTGGCGCTGTAAAGGGCTAATTTCCTAGAGGGAGCTACCATGCAAAAGTTTGCAGTTGGATATGAAAAATTCTGTCGTGTCATATGGGTTATGTTCAATATCAATATGGCGTTCATCGTTCATACTGTGATGGGCTTGATTCTCGTGGGATTTTTTCCATCGGTAGCTGCTACTTACTCGACGGTACGCACATGGCTACTCGACGAAGATCATAGCTGGATATGGCGTAAAGTGTGGAAAGTCTTTCACGAGGCATGGGGTGAGGAAATTGCTGCAGCGAACGGTTTCGGCTGGGCGCAGTTTATCGCTGGAGCGTTTCTCTTCTGGGATTACTATGTGGTCAACAATAATAATCTCGGTGGGCGAGCTGGCATTGCAGTATCCGGTATTCTCCTCGCCGTGAATGTTATTTACTGGCTCTTTGCGTTAATGAGCTGGGCTGTGCGAGCGCATTTCGATGAGAAAATTATATGGATTATCCGCATGAGTGTGTCGATGTGTATCGCTCGTCCACTGTCATCGCTGCTTATCATCATGGAGATGATACTTACCGTGTGGGTGTGGGTGAAGTGGCCGGGAATACTTGTAACCTTCGGCATCGTAGTTCCGCTCTTTCTGGTCATCGTTACGATATACTCTTTTGCACGCATACCAGGGTTTAATGCGCGGAGTCGTATCGTAACGAGTGGGGAAGTACAGAGTGCAAATAGTGCCATGAGTGATTGAGCATATTTTCTCTAGCATTTGCTCACCATGGTATGGGTGTGAAGCGTGGGATATGGGTTGCTTGGGTGTTTACGTATTCTTGTGGTGGAGTAACGATAGAAGGAGCATGATTAAAGAATTCTTCACGCATGTGTGGGGTCAATTCAGGAGTTAAGCGTATCGCGTCTTCTAAGTCTTTTGGATTCCATCGTTGAAGACCTTTCATACGAGTAGACACCAATGCAGGGTAACACGGAAACCAACCCTCGTCAGGACGATAAGAAGTACTATAACCCTTATTCCTTGTATCACCACGATAGTCTATTGCTTGGCTGTTACCAAGTAGTGGGTCGATGTTTTTGAACCAGCCAGGGGTCGTGTAATGCCAGGCAAGAGACCCGTCTGTTTTAACCATGAGGTATTCAAAACGGTCACGAGACACATGCCTGACCCATAAACATGCCAATGGTCCATACTTGTTTGCCATACGACGGGAACGTTTATACGCTATATGGTTTTGAAGTAGCACGCCTATAATGACACCTGCTGCCCACGACCACAAAATCCAACGAGACGTGACTGGTTCTAATTGGTGTACACCATATAATCCTATGAAACCAATAAGCGCAGAGAATACCCATTTCCAGTCGGTATTTCGGAATATATCACATGCTGTGACTAGCCCAGTCATGGTAAGAAGCATAACAATAGGAATGAGTTTGAATATTCTTGGAGACTGTATGACGGGTATGATACCGCCAAGGATGAGTAACACGATAGTTGTTATGGTTTCTATGAGCATGAATTGAGAAATATCAGGAATACTAGGCACGCCCTTGGCGCTCTCATTACGCCAAGAGTGTGCCATATCAAACCACAAAGCCTCAAGCTGAACATGACCATCTTCATGACGATATTCTCGTCCAACACATGCAATAAATGCTTGAAGATAGGTAATATAACTCTTCGAATAGACGTCCTTGAGGAGATTCTCTTCTAAGATTTTGTTTAATTCTACGAGAGCAGAGTAAGCTTCCTCAAAGTCTCGTTTGCAAAGTGCATCGTGTGCTTGACCAAATAAGCTATCGACATATTTGGAGTCAATGTCTATATGCTCAGTAAGTAATATTCGAGTAAAAAACATTCCTGCTGGCGCATATTCCGTAAAATACAGTATTCGCTTTAAATCAGTCTCGAGCCAAGCAAGACACTCAAGAAGCAAATCAAAATTTCTAGTTCCGTCATCCATGATATTTATCTCTCCTACCAGTGAATTGGAAGGTCTATTACGTAAACTTTTCGCATATTCATAGCTTTATGTGAACTTTTTTCAAAACCGTACATATAGGTTTTATTTGACATCTTCTGGACAGATTTTACTGAGCCTGAGCCAAATCCACTTCCAGTCCTATGAAAGTCCTTACCAGGAGCATAAAGAGTGTCATAACTATATTTTTGTGACCCGTTAATATTTTCTCTGAGACTACGTGGTGATGCATCAGCACCTAAATATTCGTACGCATTTTTTGCAGCGTTATGCTTAAATTGGAAACGTTGAACATGAGCAAGTTCTTTACCATAATATGATTCGGCAGCGTGTATGCTTCCATTCCCGATTCCGGTACTAACAGCACTTTTAGCTAATCCTTCTGCAGTAAAAGGATTAGCTATACTTTCTGACCAATTTGTCGGCCTATGAAGTAGAGTATTTGTACCGGATTCGATGAGGTTTCCTGTCACCTCTGAAAGCTTGTCTTGTGCAAATTCTCCAAGCTTCCCAATGCCCCATCGAACAAATTTACTATCTACGCTACCTACTTTTTGTGCAACTCTGATTCCTAATGTAGACTTAGCGAGTATTCCACCGGTTTTTCCTATGATGGATCCTCCGGCTAGACCTGCAACAGTACCCACGGCTACTTCGCCCCAGTCTACGTTTCCTGTGGTTCCTTGCTGGATGAGAGCGTCGAGTCCTGCACCGATGAGCG
>NZ_JBHTHQ010000023.1:0-25602 GCF_042676605.1 Alloscardovia venturai
AGTTACTACAGGAAATTCAATGACCCACTTTCTTTCACCTACGAGTGTAACGATTAAACGGGCAAATCAGGATATTCAACTTGATGGATTCACCGAAGCGATTAGTGGAGTGCAGCATACTGCCGAAAAATTTAAAGCATTCGGATGGAATACCCTTGAAATTATTGGACATAGCATTCCTGAAATCAGCGCTGCATTGGACATTACGTCCAATTGCCAGCTGGGCCCGACGGCAATCATCGCGAATACAGTTAAAGGTAAGGGAGTTTCTTTCATGGAGAATAATCCAAAATGGCATGGTGCCTATCCGTCGGAAGAAGAATTTGCTCAAGCCTTTACAGAGTTTAACGAAAAAATTAATCATCTTTCTCAGTTAAGCGAGGAGATATCTCATGAGTAAGTTTTCCACGCGTGAAGCGTATGGTCACACTCTGTGTGAACTTGGGGGGAAATAATACGGACATCGTTGTTGCTGATGCTGATCTAACAACGTGTACTATGACATGCTACTTTGCAGAAAAATATCTAGAACGTTTCTTCAACGCTGGTATCGGAGAAGCAAACATGGTAGGTGTGGGGGCAGGATTGGCAACCACTGGAAAAACGGTTTTCGTAAACTCGTTTGCGATGTTTAGTACTGGCAGAGCATACGATCAAGTTCGAAATTCTGTATGCTATCCGCATCTCAACGTGAAAATTGTGGGAACGCACGCAGGACTCTCAGTCGGCGAAGACGGCGCAACACATCAGTGCATCGAAGATATTAGCTTAATGCGTACTATTCCAGGGATGACAGTTATTGTGCCCTGTGATGTTTACGAAGCTGCCGCGGCTACGCGAGCAATCTCTGACCATGAGGGGCCATGCTATCTAAGACTGGGGCGTTCGCCAGTGCCAGATGTTACCAGAGATATCAAGGATTACTCATTCAAGATTGGTAAAGCAGTCATCATGAATGATGGTACCGATTGCACCATTATCGCAACCGGACTCATGGTCGCGAAAGCGCTGGAGGCAGCACATCACCTCGCAGAGACACAAGGACTGAACATTAGAGTTCTTGACGTGCATACAATCAAGCCACTTGATAAGGAGGCGATCTTTACAGCAGCACGAGAAACTGGTGCAATTATTACTGCCGAGGAACACAACATTATTGGTGGTTTAGGCTCTGCCATTAGTGAAGTGATAAGTGAAAACATGCCTAGCATACCAGTACTGAAAGTTGGAGTGAACGATGTCTTTGGACACTCAGGAAGTACAGAGGAATGTCTAGAACATTACGGACTCACTGCTGGGTATATTGAAGAACTTGTTGCGAAAGCTGTGATGTTAAAGAATAAGTAACTGACGCAATAATTTCTAATTCCGTAGAAGATCCCATGCTTTTCTCCTTAGCTTGAGACCTTCTACGGAAAATAGGCTTGGTTTATGATCCTATCGATGGGGCTGTTTAATGTGAGCTATTCGTGTTTGTCGGACTATGAAAATAATTGGTTATTGCAATCTTTCTTCTGCTTGCGGTGGATAGTTTATTACGGGGTATCAAGTGATCCACTTGCGCACCCAGACTGTAATGATAGAAATGACGAATTAGGATAGATAACTACAAGGTTCTGATCTTCTACCGCTCTTTCCGGTACACTTATTTCATAGAGTACGTAGCTGTGTTCGAAAGTTTACTATTTCAAGGATGAACGAGTATGGTAGAAAAATGCCAAGGGAGTACAGCGAGATTGTGCTCGCATGTGCCGGGCAATTCCGCTCAAACCACCAAATCTACTCAAGCCAAAATTGCTGAGTTCGCAGGAGTCTCAGTCAGTACAGTCTCCTATGCTTTTTCGGGTAGACGTAAAATTGCTCCGAAAACGAGGCAGAAAGTTCTCGATGCTGCAGCACAGCTGGGTTATTCACTCCCATCTTCTGCATATGAGAATCGCGCTCGCAAGCATATTATTGCCGTTTCGGCGCCAATTCATTCGTACTCTAGTTTGAATGGTTATTCTGCATTCTTTTTTGAAACATTAAGTGGTATCCGTGCAAGTGGTTCTGATTTACTTCTCTTCGCAAGTGAGGCAGATGAGCTTGAGCGTATAGCGCGAAATGACCTTGCAGATGGAGTTATCCTACTGGATGTGAAACGAAATGATCCCCGTGCTTTCACTGCTGAGCACCTGTCTCTTCCGGTAGTGTCTATTGGCGTTCCGGTAAATGTAGAATGCAAGAAAGTTTTCTCCACAGATTTGGACTTCAAACGCGCAGCAGAGATAACAATCCAGCATGCTGCAGAAAGTGGATTGATGAATATCCTCGTTCTCGGCGACCGTGAGCAGGCGTATAAGGATGGATCGAATTATCTCTTTCGTTTTAAGAAATATCTGGGTCGCTATGCTCTTGAGTTTGGAATTGCAGTGAACTTTGCATACTCACCGAAGAAGATCATGGATATTGCTGAAGTGCTTGAGGCTGAGTTGACAAAGTTTCCGGAAACGGATGCGCTCGTGATTAACTCTGCTGCGGAAGTAGTCCCTATCGCATTTAATTACCTTTCTCATCGAAAGGGTATGAAGCCACTTCCCATGCTCTCTGTGGGAAGTTATGGAAATCTTCCTAACCAGGGCTGCATGATAGATGAAATCCCGTTTGAACCTCATCGCGCTGTGAGCTTAGCTATGCGGGCTATTAGCCGACAAATGAATGGCGATATAAGCATGTGCGGAAAGTCTGAAATGATTGAGCCGAGGTATCTCGACCGTGGAACGTTTAAAAAATAGAACTGCTCTGAGAAATTGTGTTCAATTTCTCAGAGCGAATTGAACACAATCGGACATAGTATTCGAAATCGTCGAAAATTTTCATTCCTTTAAATAATGCAGCATACATTAGAAATGTAGCTTCGAAAGAAGCTCATTCCAATGCAAAGAAGCAAAAGGAAAGTGCTACTTGGCGTCGAGTGCTCGGCGTTATTGAGCATATTGATTCAAGAGGAGAATGAAATGAAAGTCGGCAAAAAGGTTGTCACAGTAGCTCTTGCTGCTATTACTTCAGTTTCTATGCTCGGTCTTGCAGCTTGCGGTTCTAACGGATCTGTAAAGCAAGATAAGCACCCAACCACTCTTAAGGTATGGCACTATGAGGAAGAAACCGGTGCTATGGGTACTGCATGGAAGAAGACAATTGCCATCTATGAGAAGAAGACCGGTATTAAAGTCAAGTTCGAAAAGAAGTCATTCGAGCAGATTCGTAAGAATGCTTCTCAGATTTTGAATTCTGATCAGGCTCCAGATGTTATGGAATATAACAAGGGTAATGCTACTGCTGGTTTGCTTGCAAGCCAGGGGTTACTCACAAACCTAAACTCTTATGTCAAGAAGTACGGCTGGGATAAGATTCTCTCCGGCTCCATCGGTGCAACTGGTAAGTACAACGACAAGGGCGTTATGGGCTCCGGTGATTGGTATGGCATTACTAATTACGGTGAAGATGTCGTGATGTATTACAACAAGGATATGTTCAAGCAGAACGGCATCGAGATTCCTAAGACTTATGATGATCTGCTTGCAGCTATGGATAAGTTCGTTGCTAAGGGCATTACGCCACTGAGTGAAGGAGTCAAGGAATATCCATTGCAGCACTTGTGGTATCAGCTTGCACTCCTCAAGGCAAATGACGAATTCGTCAAGAACTACCAAATGTACACTGGCGATGTAGATTGGACTAGTGGCGCTGCTGATTATGCTACCAAGACCATCAAGGATTGGGTGACAAAGGGCTACATTTCCAAGGATTCCACAGGTATTGATGCAGAAACTTCCGGTCAGGCATTCATGAACGGTAAGTTCCCAATGTACTTCTCCGGCACATGGTGGTTTGGTCGCTTCCAGACCGAGATCAAGGGCTTCCAGTGGGCTGAAACCAAGTTCCCAGGCTCCGGCAAGGTTCCTGGCTCCTCTGGCAATATTTGGGTTATCCCAGAGCGTTCCGCAAAAAAGGATGCAGCTGCTGAATTCATCAACATCACATTGAGCAAGGAAGTCCAGAATTTGCTCGGTAACTCTGGTGGCGTTCCTGTCAATGCTGATTCAAGTGCAATTACTGATCCAAAGTCCCAACAGTTACTCGCAGAATTCAACGACATTTTGAAGAAAAACCAGCTCGCCTTCTATCCAGACTGGCCAGCTTCCACCTTCTACGATCAGCTCAATGCGGCTCTTCAGGACCTAGTCAATGGCACCGCAACCGTACAGCAGACTGAAAAGCAGCTGAAGGAATCTTACGACAAGGGCGTAAAGTCCGACGGCTACAAGTAAAGAGTTTAGGATTTTTCTCCTCTAACCTCCATTCACAGGTCTCGCAGCCACAGTTTGCACCGAGGCTACGAGACCTCTTTTTCTTAATTTTTCTGAAATTTCAATACAAAGTGAGACGAAGATGTCAGCCAAGACAAAGACTGAATCACAGCAGGCTAAGCGCGCGAAGAACATGTCACGCATTCCCGGCAATAGTTCAAACCGTTTCTGGCTTTATTTGCTGCCAGGTGCACTCCTCTTGCTGTGGATTATTGTGGTTCCAACGGTGTGGAACGTTTATTTGAGCTTTACCAAGTATCGCGGTATTAAGCCACCTGAGTTCATCGGCATGCAAAACTGGATTGACCTCATGCATGACTCCACTTTCTGGATTTCCTTTAGGAATTCCCTGTGGATGATTTTGGCTATGGTGGTCATCCCAATTCTCATTGGCTTGGTGCTGTCGTCCGCTATCTTCGACGTGGTTCAGAAGAAGTTTGGTCCAAAGGTTGCATCTACTATGCGTGCAATCTACTACCTTCCACAGCTTCTGCCTATTTCCGTGGCAGCTTTAGCAATGGGTTGGATCCTTCGCCCAACCGATGGCGCATTAAACGCTCTTTTGAAGGCAATTGGTCTCGGTCAACTTCGTCACGATTGGCTCGGTAAGCCAGACACCGCACTGATTTTCCTCATGATCATCATGATTTGGATTCAACTCGGTTATCCGGTGGTTACCTTCATGTCTGGTCTGCAGCGCGTGGATCCAGAACTCTACGAAGCAGCATCTCTGGATGGGGCAAGCTGGTGGCAACGCTTCTTGAAGATTACGCTTCCATCCATTAAGCCAGAAATCTTCGTGGTTGCACTCACTTGCACAATTGCAGCACTTAAGGTCTTCGGTCCTGTATACATGCTGACTTCTGGCGGTCCAGGTACCAGCACAATCGTTCCTTCATACTATTCCTATTCGGAATTCTTCCAGTCACAGCAGGTCGGTTATGGTGCAGCAATTTCTACAGCACTTGCCATATTGATTGTGATCGTGGCTGTTGCTTTTACTGCAGTGCAGCAGAAGGCAGAAAAGGAAGATGAGGAGTAACTATCATGGCAACAATTACTAACGCTGCACATAATAAAGCAAGCTACACAGCAGCACAACTTGCAGAATTTAAGAAGATTTCTAAGGCAAAAGTCAATCGCACTCCAGGTGACTGGATTATGCTCATCATTCTCGCCATTGGCGGATTGATTATGCTCTTCCCATTCATCGTCATCTTACTCAATGCTTTCAAGACCTCGAGTGATTACGCAAACTTCGGTCCATTGAGCTGGCCAAAGCACTTCAGTATGACAGGCATTAACAACTTCTGGACTCGTTCTAACTATCCAGAAAAGGTCTGGAATTCCGTATGGATTTCCGGTTTAGTTGCTATTGCTGCAGTATTCATCTCCGTGTTGAATGCATTCGCTTTGGGCATTGGTCGCGTGAGGGGTCGCCGCTGGATCATCTTGCTCATCATGCTTGCGAATATGATGCCTCAAGAAGCATTGCTTTACCCTCTGTACATGATGTTCAAACAGATTGGCTTGTACAACTCCCAGTGGGCTATTGTGATTATCTTCGCCGTCATTCAAAGCGCATTCGGTACATACTTGCTCTCCTCGGTATATGGCACATTCCCTAAAGCAATTTTGGAAGCTGCGGCTCTTGATGGTGCAAGCCGCTGGAAAATATTGAAGGATATTGTATTCCCAATTTCCATGCCAACATTGAGTGTGCTACTTGTCTTCTTCTTTATTTGGACATGGAATGAGTATATGATTCCTATGGCATTTCTCATTGATAACTCTACCCAAACCGTTCCAATTGCAGTCAGTGCATTGAGCGGTGATAAGTTGATGGATGTGACAACTACGGCTGGTGCTTCCTTGCTGAGTATCATTCCTACTTTTATCTTCTTCCTTATTTTCCAACGCACTCTCTCTAGGGGTATTACTACGGGAGCTGTGAAGTAATGAAATTCTCAAATGGTTACTGGCTTACGCGTCCGGGTGTAACTCCACTCTATGCGCGAGAGGTTTATGAACTTGCTGCGCATGCGGACACCGAGTCTTTGAACGTTTTGGCTACGGGCGCGCTAATTCACGACCGGGCTAATACATTGAATCTTGGAACTTTTGATGTAGATATCACGTCGCCGATTGAAGGTGTGCTACGTGTGACTGCTCGCCACTTTGATGGTTCGCATGTGACACCTGGATTCGACCTTGCCGCTGACATTGCTGAAGAAGCACTCGTGGCACAGGATCCACATGCTCCAAGTCATCGTGACTATGTGACCACGCATGCTGAGGGTAGTGGCGATGGTGAAACCGGTGAAAAAGGTGCCACGGTAGAACTCGTGTCAGGTGCTATTACTGCACGCATGACAAAGACTGCTCCGTGGAATCTCGAATTCCTCGATTCTGACACTGGCAAAGTATTTACAAGCTCGGGGAATAAAGGCTTGGCTTACTACCAGCTCAGTGATAATGCTGCAGTTGCTTCTAACCCAGTAGGACAGTTTGGTGCGTCGCCTGACGGTCGTGCTTCACGAGAGTCTCACACCTACACATCTTTCCAGTTCGCCCTTGGAGTGGGAGAGAAGATTTTTGGCTTTGGTGAGCAGTTTGGTACCTATGTAAAGAACGGTCAGACTATTGATATCTGGAATGAGGATGGTGGTACTGCATCTGAGCAAGCTTATAAGAACGTTCCGTTCTATATGAGCACAGCTGGCTACGGTGTACTGGTGAATAACCGCGGTCACGTTTCCTTTGAGGTAGGCAGTGAGAGTACGGATCTCTTACAGTTCTCCGTTCCTGGTGAAGTTTTGGACTTTTATGTGATCTATGGTCCAAGTCCAAAGGATGTTCTTCGTCGTTATACGAAGTTGATTGGTCGTCCAGCAATGGTTCCAGCATGGAGTTTTGGTTTGTGGCTAACTACTTCGTTTACTACGAAGTATGACGAGAAAACGATTAATTCCTTCGTGGATGGTATGGCTCAGCGTGATATTCCGCTCAGTGCATTTCACTACGACTGCTACTGGATGCGTGAATTTCACTGGACTGATTTTGTATGGGATGAGCGTTACTTTGGTGATATCGAGAGCACATTGAAACGCTTACATGAGGACAAAGGTCTTCATATTTGTGCATGGATCAACCCGTACATCGGCCAACGTGGTGCACTTTTCAAAGAAGCTCGAGATAAGGGCTATCTGGTAAAGAAACCTAATGGCGATGTGTGGCAGACGGATTTGTGGCAGGCGGGTATGGGCTTGGTTGATTTCACGAATCCTGCGGCTACTGAGTGGTTCAAAGAGCAGGTGCGTGGTCTTCTTCGCCAGGGTGTGGACGCTATTAAGACAGACTTTGGTGAGCGTATTCCACTCGATGTGGTCTGGTATGACGGTTCTGACCCCGCAAGCATGCATAACTGGTACACCCAGCTGTACAACCAAGCAGTCTTCGAAACCATTGAAGAGGTATATGGTAAGGGTAAAGCAGTTTTGTATGCTCGTTCTGCAACTGCTGGTGGTCAGAAATTCCCGGTCCATTGGGGTGGTGACTGTGAATCTACCTTCAATGGTATGGCTCAGACCTTGCGTGCAGGATTGTCATTAACGAGTTCTGGATTTGGATATTGGAGTCATGATATTGGTGGCTTTGAAGGTCAGTCTTTAGACTCGGCTGTCTACAAAAGATGGCTTGCATTCGGACTGTTAGGGTCTCATTCGCGTTTACACGGGTCTACGATGTATCGTGTGCCGTGGCTTTTTGATGAGGCTGATGAGAAGAACGGTGTTACATTCCCAGAGAATGAAACTGCAGTAGGGGTGGCGCGTAAGTTCACCAAGCTCAAGCTTTCTTTGATGCCATATCTGTATGAAGTAGCTTTGCAGGCACACCGAGACGGTATCCCTGTCATGCGCTCCATGTTCCTTGAGTTCTCTGATGATCTCACAGCTCGCACATTAGATACGCAGTATATGCTTGGACCTTCACTACTTGTGGCTCCGGTGTTTAACTATGAAGGAACAGTGGATTACTACCTTCCTGCTGGATTATGGACGAATTTCTTTACGGGGGAAGCGGTATCCAGCGCACATGGCGTATGGCGACACGATACAGTCGGTTTTGATGAGATTCCGTTGTGGATTCGTGAGAATACCATTCTTCCTATCTGCGCTGGTGCAAACAAGCCAGACTATGACTACACCAGCGATGTGAAGTTACTCATATCCTTGTCTGCTGAGCCCGGTTCTATAGTATCTACTGTGATTGAAACGGAAGATGGTAAGCGAGTGGAATATAAGGCTGCTCGACGGGTTGGTGGCTCTCTCGAAGTGACTACTTCTGACGGTTCAGAGCCTGAATGGGAGGAAATCTAGTATGGGACTTCTCACGCCAGAAGATATCAAACTTGCACAGTCTTTCCCTCGTGATTTTACATGGGGAAGTGCTACAGCGAGCTACCAAGTAGAGGGCTGTCTTGATCAGGATGGTCGAGCAGAGTCTATTTGGGATACCTACGCACATGTCCTAGGAAATATTGCTGACGGTTCTGATGGCTCCGTGGCCTGTGAGCAATATGTGCGGTATGAAGATGACATTAAGCTCATGAAGCAGGTAGACCTTGATGCTTACCGCATGTCTATTGCATGGCCACGTATCTTCACTGAGCTCAATGGCAAGCCAAATCAGAAGGCTATTGACCATTACAAGCGTGTACTTGATACTCTTCGTGCAGCAGATATTAAGCCAGTAGTCACGTTGTATTACTGGGATTTACCTCAATATTTGCAAGACTTAGGTGGCTGGGTAAATCGCGATACAGCATCGCGCTTCGGTGATTATGCTGCGGTTGTAGCGGGTGCGTTAGGCGACCGTGTAGATATATGGACCACTCTCAATGAGCCATGGTGCTCTGCATACTTGGGCTATGCGCAAGGTCGCCATGCACCGGGCATACGCGATGATGCTCAGGCTCTCGCGGCTGTTCATCATCTCAACCTTGCTCATGGTCTAGGTGTGCAAGCAGTTCGTTCTGAGTTGGGTGACTCTGCAAAGACATCTGTTACCTTGAATCTGCAGGTTGTACGTGCAGCATCTGATAAGTCGGAAGACCTCGCTGCAGCTCAACAGACTCGTCGAATCGGTAACGAAGTCTGGCTCGGTCCTATGCTCGAGGGCAAGTATGACCCTCAAATCTTCGAAGATACACGCGAAATTAGCAAGTGGGAATTCATTCGCGAAGGTGACTTAGAGAAGATTCATCAGCCTCTGAATTCTTTGGGAATCAATTATTACGCGACTCAGTATGTCCGTGCTGCTGTGCCGGAAAATCAGAGTCCTGATAGTAATCAGCGTGAAGATCCTATCGTGGGTGGAAAGAATATCGAGATTTTGCCTCCGAGTGGTCCACTCACAGCAATGGGTTGGAACCAAGAACCTCAGGGATTGACGGATATTCTCTTAGAAATGAGCCAACGCTATCCGGATTTGGATCTTGTGGTAACAGAGAATGGTTCTGCATGGGACGATGAAGTTGTTGAGGAAAATGGCGAACGCGCCGTTCATGATCCGCAGCGTGTCCATTACCTCTCTCAGCATTTACGCGCATGCCATGATGCAATCGAGCACGGTGCAAAGCTCACTGGATACTTTGCATGGTCACTGCTCGATAACTACGAGTGGGCGCTGGGGTACACCAAGCGATTCGGTATTTTCTACGTAGATTATCCAACGCAGAAGCGTATCTGGAAGGATACAGCTCGCTGGTATCAGCAATTTATCAAGCAATGGAAGTCCCGATAACTTAAGTACTCTTTCTTTGTTAATTCTCTCTAACGGCAGCCCCGTGCATTTTGCGGTGTGCTGGGTGTTATATTTTAAGTACAGTTGCCATGCATCGCTAGCAGATATATGGCAGCGTTTTCTCGTGTTCAAACTTTCATGAGAATCCGCTTATAAATGCGTAAAAGTATGAACATCTCTGCAATCGTTTTCACATAATGACTATGCGCCTTTAGAGTTATCGCAGTTGTATCACACAATCACTAGACTGAACCGAGTAAAACATACGATAAACACTTGCTCGTGCTCGCACACGTCGCTACTTGAATGCTTGAGAGAGGTACTGCAATGACGCAATTTAATCGCCAGACGTTCCAACTTTCTGACGTTGCCAAGAACTCACCGGAGAATGCTTGGTGGTCGGATGCTGTGGTGTATCAGATTTACCCACGGTCATTCCAGGATTCTAATGGTGATGGTATTGGGGATTTGAGGGGTATTACTTCTCGCCTGTCGTATCTTGCTGAGTTGGGTGTTGATGTGGTGTGGTTGTCTCCTGTGTATCAGTCTCCTCAGGATGATAATGGGTATGATATTTCCAACTATCAGGACATTGACCCTATGTTCGGTACTCTCGCTGATATGGATGAGCTGCTCGCTAAAGCTCATGAGCTTGGTATTAAGGTCATCATGGATTTGGTGGTGAATCATACGTCTGATGAGCATGCGTGGTTTAAAGCATCGCGCGCTTCCAAGACGAGCGACCACGCTGATTGGTATATTTGGGAAGACCCTAAGACTGGTTTTACGGGCGGTGAGAAGGGTGCTGAACCAAATAACTGGGGTTCTTATTTCGGCGGCTCTGCGTGGCAGTGGGTGCCTGAGCGTGGTCAGTATTATTTTCATCAGTTTAGTAGGAAGCAGCCTGATTTGAATTGGGAGAATCCTGATATGCGTCGGGCTGTGTTTTCTATGATGAATTGGTGGATGGACCGCGGTATTGATGGGTTCCGTATGGATGTTATTTCTTTGATTTCTAAGCTTCATGATGAGAATGGTAAGCTTCGTGGTGTCAACGGTTCCCTTCTTCCTGAAGAGCCTGCTGGTCCGGATGGGTTTTCGAGTCCTAGCCCGGATTGTTCTGATGGTCCGCGTTTGGATGAATTCCTCTCTGAAATGCGTTGTGAGGTTTTCGCCGGTCGTGAGGGGTTTTTGACTGTGGGTGAGGCTCCTGGTATTTCGGGGGAGCGTGCCGAGCATATTACAAACCCAAAGAATGGTGAGTTGGATATGCTTTTCCTCTTCGAACACGTGGATGTGAATTCTGATGGTCCTGCGGGTAAGTGGGGTCGTGGTATTTCGCACTTTGCTGAGACGAAGCCGTCATTTGCTAAGTATGAGCAGATTGTTAAAGATGGTGGTTGGACGTCGTTGTTCGTGTCTAATCATGATCAGCCTCGTAGTCTGTCTCGTTGGGGAGATACGTCGACGGAGGAGCTTCGCGTTCGCTCAGCAAAAGCGCTTGCGTTGACTCTTCACATGCACAAGGGTACTCCGTATATTTATCAGGGTGAAGAGCTTGGCATGACGAATGCTGACTACACGCGTCTCGACCAGTACCAAGATCTCGAAACCTTAAACTTGTATAAGCAGATCACCGAGGCCGGCATCATGACGCCGGAGGAGATGATGGCGGGTATTAAGCGGGTTAGTCGTGATAATGCTCGTACTCCTATGCAGTGGGATGATAGTAAGTATGCTGGTTTTGAGTCTGTGGATGCTGTGACTGCTCCGTGGCTTGAAGTGAATGCGAATAAGGCTACTATCAATGCTCAAGCGCAGATGGCTGATGATAATTCGGTCTTCGCGTTTTATAAGAAGCTTATCGAGTTGCGTCACACAAACGCTACCGTCGCACTCGGCGACTGGAATGCGCTAGAAACCACGAATGAAAACGTCTATGCGTTCACGCGTACTTTCCATAGTGAGCTTGGTGAAGAAAAACTCCTTGTCATTGCAAATCTCATTTCTGAAGAGAGCGAGATGGACGACTCTATCAGTGCCGCTCTTGCTGAGCTTGGCCGTTCAATAGAGCAGAACGATGTGCTCATCTCCAATGAAGACGTCGAGGCTTTGAAGAAGCAGCTTGAGAGTGGTGTACTTAAGCCTTGGACTGCTGTGGTAGTTAAGGTGAAGTAGCGGATGCGTATGAGAGGAAATCGAAGCCCGTACACGCATAAACTCTTGTGCTCAAAGGAAGATAACACTAGGGAAATTGTTGGAAAAGAATCTCACGGAGAGAAGAAAACTCATAGCAATCAAATACTTAGTGCTACGACGTCGTGGATTTCGATTGTCTCAGCTGTTGTTGCAGTAATTCCTGCAGTTACAGAGTCATCGAAGAATTTACAAATCATGGAGAGTTTTTTCGTTCCTTTGCAGGTATTGGGAGATGATAATCGTCTACTACGTATTTTCTCGTTTGTCTATATGCTGGCAAATGTTGTTTTGACACTAGTTTCATTTTATATATTGTTATCGGATAAGTACGGTAAACAACGTTGGGTCCTTAAGGGGAAAAGTATATGGGGATATGCGTTTATGCCCCTTATAGCGGTATTAATCTCATCTTTGTATAACGTAAAACTTCTTATTGCGGATTGGGAGCTTTGGCTTTTTCTTGATGGGGTCGCCGTAACTATAGCGGGTATTGATGTATTGTTTCTGCATCATCTTTTGTTTGTATCCGTCGGAGGTGGAGTGAAGAATCATGAGAAAAAGTTTACACGTGTTAAGCCTAGAACTAAGGAAAGAGTTACAAGAAAACCTAAAATCAAGACTACTCTTAATGCGTGTATAGCACTGGCAATAATCCTAGTGTCCTTTTTGGTAACGCAATATTCTTCGATGGACAATCCGGTTTTTGATGTGGAATGGGTAAAGGCAGAGTATAAAGATGCCGAATTGCCGCAGCTATCAGGGCGTGAGAACTCTCAGCGGAAAGAAATGGGAAGTAATGAGTTCCGGATGCTTAGATTGCTACCAAATGGGAAAGCATTATTGGTTCCGTTACATGCTCAAAAAGATAAAGATGGCATTACCAAGTGGTGCCCTTTAAAAGGTGAGTTTAGACTAGAAGACCCTGAAAAATTAACGTTTGAGTATGGGAAATATGCAAATTATGAATCGTCGTGTAAATCTTAATGATTGTGGCCCCTATTTAGTGCAGCTCTAAAATATACGTACCACCCGCAAACACGACGATTATCTTTTTCGTTTCATTCGTTGTGCAACGAAAACTTAATCGTTGCATTTTCGTTGTATAATGAAACACGCTAGTGCGAAATGCGAAAGGAGTTTGCAATGTCCAGAGAGACGAAAAATCTAGAGTTTAAGCGAGAACTTTCTAAGACGTATTTGAAGACAGTAAGTGCTTTTGCAAACTACGGTACGGGAAAATAGTTTTTGGTGTAGATGATGATGGTAAAGTCATAGGGTTTAAAGACGTAAACGCGACGTGCTTGAGCATAGAAAATGCGATTAATAGTGCTATTGTGCCGACTCCTCGCTATGAGTTGGAAGTGAACGAGCAAAAGCAGACAGTTTCTTTGACTGTCTTTGAAGGTGGTGACAAGCCATATATGTATGAGCGCAGAGTATTTAAGCGCGCTGACTCATCTACTGTCGAAGTGAATCGTCTAGAGTACAACAGACTTGCGTTAGAAGGTATGAATACATCATTTGATGCGTTAGCTGCACGTACACAAGACCTTACTTTTGCTCGATTAGAACAAGAACTTGAGGAGAAAACAGGGCTAGATATCGCTAAAAAATGTTCTCATCTCACTTGAACTCGAGTCACTCGATGGCATATATAACAACGCTGCGGCTCTTCTTGCTGACGAAAATTCTTTTAACGGCGTAGATATAGCACGTTTTGGAGACGATATAAACACAATTATGTATCGTTTGACGAAGGATCGTGTGTCTATACTGACACAGATGGATGAGGCTCTTCGTGTGTTTGATCAGTATTATGTATATGAGCAGATTGAGGGGATGGAACGCGTCCGAAGAGAAATGATTCCTCGTGAGGCTTTTCGTGAAGCTCTTGCAAATGCTTTGGCTCACCGGCAGTGGGATGTAAATGCTCATATAAAAATCAGCATGTTTGCTGATTGCATTGAAATTACATCTCCTGGAGGGTTGCCTACGGGTATGAGTGAAGAAGACTATCTACGTGGTGGGCTCTCTATTGCGAGAAATCCTATCTTGGCAAATATTCTCTTCCGCCTGAGATATATCGAGCGATTCGGCACTGGGGTTCCGCGCATTATGAAAGAGTATGATGCAGTAGACGTTTCTCCGCGGTTTGATATACGTGATACAAGTATTACCGTTACGCTTCCTGTCCAGGGGGCAGAGAAAACAGACAGTGATGAGAGATGCGTCCTCAATGCGATAGCTAAGGGCGCTTATATGAGCAGAAGTGAAATCTCTACTGTAACTGGTTTCTCGAAAGAAAAAACATTGAGACTTGTCAACGCTCTTATCGCGAAAGGGCTCCTTAACAAATCCGGTTCTGGACGTGCAGTCAAGTACAGCAGAGGTGCTACTCTCGCACGAGCTTGATAGGGTTCTTTAGATCCTTGCTGCTCGCGCGGAAGAGTACAAAGCGATGTCCGACAGTCTGCACGACAGCGGCATTGAGCATATCAGCGAGTTCAGTTGCAGCCTCTTTAGTGGACAGCAGCGCACCCTCCTGAAGCTGGCACTTGATAAGTTCGTGGTCTTCGAGCAGCTGATCTGCCTGAGAAACGACAGTCTCGGTGATGTTATTCTTACCGATGAGAAGAAGTGGATTAATCTGGTGTGCCATACCGCGAAGTTGCTTAATTTGTGGCTTTGTCAAAGTCGTGCTAGTCATAGCTCAATCGTACGGCAAAGGCGGGTCTTAGTGTGAGAATGGTTTCGACTCTGAGGCGCTTTATGTCGGTGTACTCTGTATATCTTGACGAGACTGTAACATATACATTACAATCGCTTGAAGGAGGTCATATGGATATCAAAACAACATCTGAATTTGATAAATGGTTTGATAATCTCAAAGACCGACGTGCGTATATTCGCATCAGTGTGCGTATCAACCAATGGAAGTAGGATTCCATCCTTGCAGGCGACGTGAAGAATATTCACGGCGAACTTAAGGAGGTGAGATTCTTTACTGGTCCAGGATATCGAATCTACTTTGCTCAAAACAGAATACAATGGTGCTTCTTGTCTTTGATGGAGATAAAACCTCACAGCGTAATGACATTAAAAAGGCAGAAGCCATACTTGAAAAGCTTAAGGAGAGTGGACAATGGTAGAAGAATTAAAAGAGTTTAACCTCGCAGATAAAGTCAAGACAGAGAAGGATATGGTCTACCTTCTTGATACCCTCTTAGAGAGTAACGATAGTCATCTACTTATATCGACGCTTAGAGAAGTAGCTCAGTCGCAGGGCATGAGCAAACTCGCTCAACGTACGGGTATTCCACGAGAAAGTCTTTACCGCATTCTATCGGAATCAGGTAATCCTCGTCTTGAAACTTTTATGCGGCTACTCGATGGTCTGGGACTTTCCCTCGCATTACGCAAAACTTCTGAATATGTAGAGCAACAGTCACAAGAAGGCTCTCATGCATCTGGCAATAGCAAAGAGCTTGCATACGCGTAGACTAGGCTATTATTTGTTATTTATGTCACGTCGCTAAAAGCTAGTCTGATCTTTCACTCAGCATTCAACGCTCCGTACCACGCACATGCAAAGTATTGCTTATGGCTTCAAACGCTTCGCCAAAGTCATCCATAAGATCAGTATTGAACGTTAAACAGAGAAGATGAATGATGGTGTCTTCGTGTGGCAGAAAAGTGTGCATCACAAATGCAGGATTCATATCTCCCTGATTATTTATGACGATATTCTGTATCCCATACAGTCGTACAGCTTTAGTACCGTCATCTAATCTCACGATTGAAGTATCAGACTGAGTAACGCTGTGAGTGAGCATGTTCGTAAGAGTCTCGAAAATTGCTCCAAGCTCGTCCGCACTATCGCTTACTGCCAAGGCGGGCATGATTTGCACAATTGCGTATGCACTTATAGGCTGAGATTCAGCCGGTAGAAACATTTCACTCAGCCTTATAATCCCCTGATCTTTTGCTTCGACTAGACTTCTTTCGACGTACTGCTGAGTTTGCTCGATTGATTCTTCATCCACCAAAGGGAGAAGATGCTCCGTGATGTCGAGAGAAATATCTACCGCAGAATTTGCATCAAGATGAATATCGGTCCAAAAATCTGGAATTGCTACATCAACTCTATATGCCAATTAATCATCATCCTCATCGTCTGAACGACGATCCGTCCCAAGGACCAGGATAATCGTGAATATAACCTCAAACATCAAGCAACTTGCCACGAACCACTCATTTTCTTTTGCAAGATCATGATTCTCGGTAGCCACACGAAGCCCATCTAAATCAGATAAATATATTGTGTAAATATACACTAAGAAGACGAGTGCGAGCATAATCCCCGGCCAAGGAATAGCATGTATTCTATGCGCTTGATAGCCAAAGCTTCCTAAGATAGGAACCAGCATGATGAGTATCGTAATCCACCAGCTATTCTTTGTCTGCCGGGCAAATCCCTTGTAGAGAAACCCCAGAAAACTCGATCCATAAACAGAAATGACGATGGGGCCGAATTTATCAAATTCGGTTACGATTGATGTTCCAAATACATATGAGCATCCGATACTATAAAGGCAGTGTAAAACTATCAGAACTCTACGTTTATTTGCACTAATTCTATCTCCTGGAAGGAAAAAGGCTGGAAGAACTGGAACGAGCGCAATAACGAGATTGAGTACAGTTAGCCAGTCATTTGACGAGGAGCTTATGTGAAAGATTTTTGCGTATATGGCACCAAAAAATAGTGTAAAAATATTGCATGAAAATATAATTAAATGTTTCTTAACGATTCCTAAATAAGTAGCAGCATGCTTTTGTGGCCGTTTATTCTCACTGCCGATAAGGTTATGAAGAAGCCATAATGAAAGAGTTGAACTGACACTTTCGAGGTATGGAGATTCAATGGTTCTCTCAGGAGAAGAATTTTCGCTAATGCTATTTTCAATCATAGGAATCACTTGCCTATATTGGCGTATTTATCGAAGTTATCTGCCTAATCTAATCCCATTGTAAAGACGCGTGTGATATTTTCTACAAGAGAAAGCCTTGAGCAACTTAAAAGCTACTCAAGACTTGAGAGAAAGAGAGAAAAGAGAAGAAGGGGTTAAATTTTCTTGGGGAGGTAGTCGGCTCAGCTTCCGTCCACCGTGTAAGTATTCTTACAAGCTCAGGTTCCTGTGCGGTTACTTCCTTGCGTTGGTTTATATATAACCGTGCGAACCTGAACGACACTCCCAGCAAAACCTGAGAATACTCTGAGAGTGTGCGCTTTTAATTATGTATGGCGGAAATTTACGGCATAAATCGGCTGTAATCCTTTGCAAAAGCTTTCTTAATGTGGATAAACCCTTTCTGTAGCGTGCATTCACGCTAGAATCTTCGGTATGAAACTTTTCAGAACGAAATCCATTGAAACTGCACTGGCGCAGACTCAGTCCGAGGGGCATTCGCTTAAACGCGAACTTGGGGTTTGGGATTTGGCTACGATGGCAGTGGCTGTCGCGGTAGGAGCGGGCATCTTCTCCATTGGCGCGCAAACTATAGCTTTCCATGCGGGCCCATCGGCGATTATCAGCTTCCTCATCGCTGGAGCGGTGTGCGCTGGAGTAGCATTGTGCTATGCGGAATTTGCTTCAATGGTTCCTGCTGCTGGCTCGGCATATACCTTTACGTACACGACGTTGGGAGAGTTTGTTGCGTGGATTATCGGCTGGGATCTCATTTTGGAAATGATGATGGCTGGCTCGGTCATCGCTAAATATTGGGGCGTATATCTTCAAGATTTTTTGCGGCTTGTGGGTGTTAATTTTTCGACCACTGTGTCGCTAGGCACATTAAACGTTGACTTAGCACCATTCGTTATCGTTGCATTCTTTACAGTCCTGCTCGTCTTTGGTACGAAACTTTCTAGTCGTGTGGATTCCGTACTGACCGTTGTCAAAGTGGGTGTCGTTCTCTTTATCATCGTAGTAGGATTCTTCTATTTCAAACCGTCAAATCTCGTGCCGTTTATACCTCATGAGCAGTTAGCTAGCGATATTACTGGCAGTGCTTCAGCTCAGCCTTCGGCGCTCAGCACTTTCGAGCAGCCTCTTCTTCAATGGATGAGCGGCAAGACTGCGACTATGTATGGCGTAGGAGGGATTTTCTCCGGCGCGGCATTGGTCTTCTTTGCATTCCTTGGCTTCGATGTAGTGGCGACGACCTCGGAAGAAGCAAAAGATCCTAAACGTACCATTCCGCGCGGCATCACATTAGGCTTAGCTATAGTCATTGCACTTTATGTCTTAGTGGCAATTGTGACTTCGGGTATGGTCTCGTACAAGGTACTTGCACAGCAAGAGAGCCCGTCACTTTCTACAGCTTTTGAACTTGTCGGTGCTGGTTGGGCTGCAAAGATTATTTCCTTCGGCGTTCTTGTAGGACTTACTACGGTGGTAATGGTACTGTTGCTTGGGCTTACACGTGTGATCTTTGCTATGAGTCGTGATCATTTGCTGCCTGAAGGACTATCGCAGACGAATAAGTCTGGCGTACCAGTTGGATTGCAAATCGGGGTGGGGGTCATCATCGCTATAGTGGCATCAACTCTCGATGTTTCTGTACTTGCTGACATGGTAAACATCGGTACTTTAAGTGCTTTCGTACTTGTGTGCTTTGGCATCCCTATCATGCGTAAAAAGCGTCCAGATTTGGTACGTTCTTTCAAAGTTCCGGGAAATCCGTGGTTCCCTATTGTTGTAGCAGTAGCGTGCATCGTCGTTGCCGTAAATCTATCTGTGCTAACATGGCTGCGATTTCTTGTATGGCTTGCTATTGGCATCGTAATTTACTTTGGATATTCTTACAGACATTCATTGCTGAATGAATAACGGTAGTTCCTCGCGCAAAAGGTATGTTTTCAATAAATTGAAGCATTTTTAATTTTTGGGAAATATATACTGCTTCCGGCAGTCTTATGTGTATCACATATACAAAAATGTGGAAGAAATAAGAGGAATAATTATGAGCAAGAGAAGTTTGAGTTCTCGCATATGTGCAGTCGTTGTGGCGATTGTAGCTGCTGTGGCGATGATGTTTGCAGCGGTACCTGCACATGCTGCAACTTCTGTCACCGTTGATGTCAGCATTGATGGAAATCCAACGCAAATCGCAAAGCAATGTGAGAATCCACAGTCGTATAACGTCGGTTATAAAGGCACGATGGACATGTCTGAAGTATGGAAGACGTGGGAAGAATCGTCAACCGCTACGCAATTCATGTTGGCGCTTATTAAGGGGCTTAATCCAGCGAGCCGTACAGAGTGGAAGAATGTCATGATGAGCGGCACTTGGACTATGAGCTGGAAGATTGATACGACGCGCCTGACACTTGATTCTTCGATGCTGACTAAAGATGCATTCCAAGCTGCATACGAGGCAGCAAACCCGGGCACAGGCTTCACTCAATTCATGAGGGTTACGAGCGTAAATTATGATTCAGCAACGGGAACTGTCTCAGCTACTTATGGGCTGAGTGATGGAAACGCATACAAGCTCACTGCAGGAAGTGATACTCGAGCATCTGCAGTTCGCGCAGAAGTACTCGACAACGAAGCTAATCGCCCTGCAAAGATTTATTTTGTAACTCCACAAGGTTTCTTAACATTACCTGCTAGCAAGTTCGAAGCAGGAAAAAGCTTTGACGGAACCGACCCCCAAGTAACGGGAACTATGCAGGTGTCTGTAAATCAAGAGGAAGTGCCAAACGCACAGGCAGCTACGATGATGTCTAGCTTCAATCCTTTGACTTTCAGTCCGAAGCAGATAATCCCAACTGTCACAACTAAGATGGTTGATAATACTGTCCAGTACGCTTTCGCATCTGAAGACGGCACGCAGCTGCCAGCAGACGTTATGAAGCAACTTCCAGCTTGCTCTACTGCTGAAACAGGCAAAGAAGTAGCTGCTCCGATAAGCTTTACTGATGTAGAAACAGATACAGGCACATGGTCATTTGCTCAGTGGGATAACGCGACTCAGACCATGGACGAAAAAGGACTTAAGTTCGTAGGTACATGGAAGTTCACTCTAAAGACTGCAACTGCCTCCGCTGAATTTAAGTCAGTGGATGGTACTTCCATTCCACAAGAAATCTTGAACAAGCTTCCAAAGCCTATCACAGGAAATGTTGGCGAAAAGATTGAAGTAACTCCTACGCACTTTGCTGACTACGTCACAAAGACTGGTACCTGGAAGTTCATCGGCTGGGATGAAACATCTAAGACCATGACTGCTGACGGAATCACATTTGTAGGTACATGGAAGTTTGAAAAGAACGCAACTGTAGTTCCTACAAAACCAGCAGCTTCCGGATTGGCAGCTACGAAGCCAGCAGTGCAGAAGACTCTTTCAAAGACAGGTTCTGCAGTGGCGGCGATTGCTGTAGTAGCTATTCTATTGCTCGTGGGTGGCGTTGCAATCGTAATCTTGCGTAAGAAGCGTTCATAGCCTGAATGAAATGAATTGATAGCTGAAAAGCTAGATTAAAATATGTGTTCCTCTCTTCGACACAATATCGAGGAGAGGAACACTTTTATATACGTCTATATACGCAACGAAGCACCCGCTTATGTAAACACATCTAAATCAAAGATATAAGCCAAATAATAGCGAAAAGTATGACTTGATGAGTTAAGTAGATAACGAGTGAATGACGTCCCAAAAATTCAAGTGAACGAGAGATCCAAGAAACTTTATGTGTATGCGTATTAATCCAGTTTGCGACTGCTCTTGCATGGACTACGTTAAAGAGAAAATATCCGGTAAACATGACGAAAAGCCAGGGAATTAGAGGATAATAGTCGCTCGATATAAAGCCGTCGAAAGGAAAACCGAGTAGTGTCGTGAAGTTATTTGCATACAACCATTGCGGAAGGGTGAGGCTCCATATACTATGAGTTTGCGCATCATGAAACAACACAAAGAGTATCATGCTGATCGTTGCAAGAATCACATGAATCCAGTGCGACCCATGAGAAGAGAAGGACACAGGCATAGCCTTTTCTCCCGTGTGCATCCGAGCGAATTTTGCGGGTATATCTATAAGCCAGAGGATGAGCGTCCCAAACCCGATGAGAGTGAGCACGCCAAAATGGACGGAGTCGTGTGGTATGACTGCCGTAGTTACAAGCGAAATGACCTCGCCCCAAGCTATGAGCTCTATGCCACGACGCAGAGGTTTCCTGCCCAAACGCCAGCAGAATCCTGCGAGAAAAATAAAACATATGCCGATTGCCTGCTGCCAGACATAAGCTGCCTGACTACTCATAAAGGTAGCAATGCTTACGCCCCACGGCTTTGTGATAAGGGATGCTATGTCCCACAAAGCATGGAAAATTATCATATTGAGTAGAGCAAATCCACGGAGCATGTCGATGGCATAGAATCTTATTCTCTTTCCATGAGCCTGCTCAGCATCTGCAATTGCCTGCACATTTACTTGCACAGCTTGGTAGTCCATTCATCTGGCTTAAAACCGACAGCTACAAAATGTCCTTCGCTATCAATCACAAGTGGTCGTTTACACAGCATTCCGTCAGATGCAAGGAGATGCAGTGCCTTCTCGTCACTCATCTCACTAAGCTCAGTCGCTAAATTAAGAGAGCGGTAGGCCTGTCCGGAAGTGTTGAAAAAACGGCGCATAGGTAGGTTGCTCTCACGAATCCATTGGGTTAGTTCAGCGGCTGTGGGGCGATCTTCAATGATGTTTCTCCATGTATACTCGATGCCGTGCTGATTAAGCCATGCAAGAGCTTTCTTGCATGTAGAGCAATCTGGGTGTCCGATGACGAGATACTTCTTTGTCATGATGACCTCGACTTTGCTAGAGGTTAGATTTACTTTACGCTTTCATATCTAAGGTATCGTAAATATAATCCATAATCCTAATCATGCCGTCAAAAGCGCCAGCACTATCGCCATCTGAAATCGCTACCGCAACGTCATTATGCATGCGGGCAGTAGGGAAGTTATATCCTGGCGGAAAGACGTCAGCCACGAGATCATACTGAAATACTGAAAATGCTGATCGGGCAAGAGAAGCAAAAATAGCATTATTGCACGATTCGACGATAGTGAGGTGAAAGTCGAGGTCATTACGGTGAAAAAACTCGTGATCCTTGCGTTCAGCTCCATCTATCATATGCTGTGCTGCGTCGAGTAGATGATGCTTGATTTCTTCGGAAGCACGGGTTGCTGTGGCAGATGCTGCAACAGGTTCGACAGCACGGCGAATTTCCTCGAGAGCACAAATCTGCTTAAAACGTTGCGGTCCAGCAAGCTTCCACGAGACTACTTCTGAATTCAGACCATCCCAGTCATCAGGATTAAGAGCGATAATCCCTACGCGCTGTTTAGCTTTGACAACGCCTAAAGTCTCCAAATGGTTGATAACATCGCGTGCGATACTGCGAGACACGTTATACGTATGTTGAATCTCGTCAAGAGTCGTGGCTTGACCTACCTTCCAAGACCCCTCTAATATGCTCATTGCGAGTTGGTCAGTAACGGATGTTTGCACGGATGTGTGAGGCAGACTTCGCATAGTGCCAGACATAGTGAAAACCTTCTTCTCATAAAACTTTCTCTTTTTGAATTGTAACTTATTACAAAGAAAAGTTAGAGAGGTGGAGAAGAAGGCGGGAAAAAAAGAAGTAATGCGCAGACCTGTAGAGCTTCCATTGCGCGTAACTGCTCGCTGCGTTGGTATATGATGGCTCGTCCGCTATCTCGCGCTACTATTAATTACAGCCATCTGAGATAAATTGCAGAGGAGAGCATAGTATGCCGGATGTCGTAGTGAATCATGATGAGTTAGAAAAGCTTGCTCAAGACATCTCGGCTGCTCAAGAGAAAATGCAAGGCATGGCAGATATCGATGTAAACTCTACAAATCTCGGTAGTGAGAAAATCAAAAGTGCACTCAATGATTTCTTAGAGGGGGATAAAGACCCATAAGACAAGAATCCTCAAAGGTACAGAGGGTATGGGCAATGCTATCAATAATGTCCTTGAGGACAGCACCGCGTATGACAATGATGCCGCAAACAATGCGGGCGACATGGAAACATCACAGGCGTCGTAAGGCTGACCATAATGAATTATTCATTGATGCTCCCCGACGAGTGGAATCAGTTTACGTTGAGTGATGACTCTATATAGGTAAAGTCGCTCATGAGTCCACGGAAAATATTATCAAAGTACTTCCTGCGCTTGAGCAGTACTGAAAGCTTATTCTTTCGACTGTGCGTCAAAGATTAGTAAATGCTCGGTCAGTTGGTATTCGGCACATTGCGAGTTACTATACCGAGGCTTCAGACAAGTCCATTTTAGCCTTGCTGCAAGTACAGATTATGCCACTTCCTCCAGTGCAAGCAGGAAGTACTGTCTTAGAATCTTCGTATGAAGCGTATAGTGAAGTCGAGCCTCAGTATGTCGAGGGAAGCAATGTGTCCGTTGTTAATATGCCGAACGTGGGTAAAGGTCTTGAAGTTATTACTCGTGAATATCTACAGAGCAGTACACGAGAGATTTCGCAGGTGGAGATACTGACTGCACGTTTCGTGTTTCCGCTAACGGATATGGTTATTAGCTTGAATTTTATGACTCCTAATATGGATGAGGCCGTGCCGCTCATACAACTTTTTGAGTTGATTGCCTCGTCGTTAGACGTTACTGAAAATCGTGAGAGAAAGGAATAAAGTATGGCACGTCCGCTCCTTGATGATTGGTATAAAGTAGGGTACTTCGCAGATCAGGTTCCGGGTGGTTCGTCAGAGATTGGTACTTTGGCTGATACCTTTACTAAGAACTCGGAGAACTTCGCTGAGATGGCAGAACTCATATCTCGTATAGCGGATACGGGGAGTGATAATACTATCTGGAAAGGTGAAGCCGCAGACAAGTTTGTACAAGAGTATAGTGATTTCCCTTCTAAAATTGAAAAGCTCTCAACGGGGTTAAAGACCGTCAGTAGTCAGCTGAGTTCATGGGCAGATAGCGTTGATTTATACCAGTCCCAGGCGGATACTGCTTTGTATGATGCTTTGCAGGCGAAAGAGGATAAAGATAAGTATACGTATCTTATTTCGCAGACTTCCGAGGCTCAGCAAAAAGTAACGTCTAGTTTGGCGTCGCTCAATGCGGATACATCATTGCATGATAGCTATGTGTCATATCAGAAAGAGATTCAAGGCAACGCTTTAGATACTCTTAACCAACAATTAGCGGATTATCAAGCGAAACTATCTCGTGCTCAAGGCGATTTAGATGAAGCAAAGGGGAGAATTGATACTGCTCATACGAACTTCGAAAATGCTGCTGATGATGTTGCAAATAAAATTAGCGGTGCTCAAGAAACAGCTGACCTTCATGTTGGCTTCTTTGAAAAAATGTACTACTCAAGCACGTGGCGCAAGATAGTGAAAGCAGCGGAAGTCATTGGCTTTATCGCTGGCTTGGTAGGTATCGCGCTTGGTGGTGGCGGAATTATCATCGCTGCGATACTTTTTGCTACGAATATATTTTCATTTGTAGATAGTGTGGCTGGTATGCAGGTGGGAGAGAATGGCTTAGGAGATGTAGTTTTTAACGGGATAGCTTTGGGACTTAGTGGTTACTCTGCTTATAAAGAATTGGCAAATTTGAGCGGTGAAGCTAAGACTGCCGCTACGGCTCTTGGAAGAATAGATGACGGACGAGTATTTATTGCAGGTTCTGACGGTATTAAAGTTCAGAAGGTTACGTGGGGAAGTTTCATTAAAAGCAATTTGAAAAGCTACGCTTGCAGTTCGATACTTCCTGGTATTACGAAATTCCAGTCAAATCCATATACAGGTGCGATAGGCGAAGTTGTCATGCGCAGTAAACTTGAGCTGGCAAATATAGCAAATAGCACTGCAAAGAATTTCTATGATTTCGTCAGAGAACCCGGTAACGGGACTTTTACGGACAAAGTGCGCAATTTAACTACGCAGCTAGTAGGGTCTGGCTGGATGAAAGTCGTTGGGGAAGCAAATAAAGATTTCAACGGTGTAAAGAATATCGTAAAGCTAGCTACGGGTAAGTAGTATTTGCTTAGTTGGAGTTAGGCAATGAGGAAATCAAATTTCAAGAAGCTTCGTAGGCGTGTTAATCGTTGGGTGTTGGGGCGTGACACTGTTGAGTATCGTCAAATAGCTCCAGGAGAGAA
>NZ_JBHTHQ010000024.1:0-16073 GCF_042676605.1 Alloscardovia venturai
TTATTCCTATTCCGCAGTCTGATATTGATAAGCTTAATGACCGCTACCAAAACGTCTACGGACAACACTAAGAAGATTTTTAAAACCTTAGTTTTTCATTATAAAGAAAGGTAATTCAATGAAGAATCCATTCGAAGGCAAGGAAATTTGGTTTGCCGTAGGATCTCAAGATCTCTATGGTGAGGAGACACTGAAGCAGGTCGCTGCACAGTCTCGCGAGATTGTAGAGACCCTTGATGCTAGCCCTTCCATTCCTGTCAAGCTTGTACTGAAACCAACTCTCAAGGACTCAGATTCTATTAAGGTATTCATGCAGGAAGCAAGTGCTGCGTCTGAATGTATCGGCGTCATCGCATGGATGCATACATTCAGTCCTGCAAAGATGTGGATTCGTGGACTTAATGAACTCAAGAAACCTCTCCTTCAGCTTAATACCCAGCATCATGAGGAAATTCCTTGGAAGACCATGAATATGGATTTCATGAACCTCAACCAAGCAGCTCATGGTGACCGTGAATTTGGTTACATCGTTACTCGTTTAGGGATTCCGCGTAAAGTTGTCGTTGGACACTACGCAGATCCAGATGTGGCAGAACGTATCGGCGTATGGGTACGTGCATGCGCTGGTTGGGATGCGGCGAACACTATGAAGGTGATGCGCTGGGGCGACAACATGCGCAATGTAGCAGTGACGGAAGGCGATAAGACCGAGGCAGAACGTGTCTTTGGTGCATCGGTCAATACCTGGCCGGTCAACGAGCTTGTCGACCATGTCAATGCTGTATCTAAGGAACGCGTCGAAGCTCTCATTGAAGTGTACAAGAAGGAATATGACGTCGCCCCAGAACTTTTAGGCGAGCGGTACGAGTCCTTGTACGTCGCTGCTCAAGAAGAGCTTGGCATGCGTGACATGATGGAAGAGAATGGCGCTACCGTTGCCGTAGATAACTTCGAAGATCTGGGTGCTCTTCGCCAGCTTCCTGGTGTAGGAGCGCAGCGTTTGATGGCAGATGGTTACGGCTTCTCTGCAGAGGGTGACTGGAAGACGGCTATGCTCATCCGTATCGGTAATGTCATGGGTTACGGGCTTGAAGGCGGCTGCTCTTTGATGGAAGACTATTCGTATAACTTCGTCAAAGGCAAAGAAAAGATTCTCGGCGCACATATGCTAGAAGTCTCTCCTACGCTCAAAACTGATGGTAAGCCAAAGCTTGAAATTCATCCATTGGGCATTGGAGGCAAAGAGGATCCAGTACGTCTCGTTTTCACAGCGACGCCGAAGAAGGATGCAGTCGTCGTCGCGATGAGCGATGTACGTGAACGTTTCCGTCTCGTGATGAACGTCGTCGATGTTGTAGAGCCTGATGAAGAGCTGCCAAATCTTCCTACTGCTCGCGCGTTGTGGCAGCCACGTCCAGGTCTGAAGGAGGCTACGCAGTGCTGGCTCTTAGCTGGCGCGGCACACCATACATGCATGACGACGACAGTAGGACGTGAGGCGTGGGAAGACTTCGCGCGTATCGCTGGTGTAGAGCTTGCTGTCATCGATGAGAATACGACAGTAGCGCAGTTTGAGACGAACTTGCGTGTCAATGATGTGTATTATCGCTTGAACGAGCACTTCTAAAGCGTATTGGATCATGGTTGGCAGATGCCTATGCACTTGCAATCGTGTCCACGTACATGATATATAAAAATAATCCTCGTGGCTGTGAAACGTAGCTACGGGGATTATTGTTGCGTTCTTTAACTGGCTTACCGCAAAAGCGCTATAGAGGATATTACATAACAGGCGATATGCGCGCGTGAGAGTAGGCTTGGTGAGCCTCGTGTACGAGGTGCAATGCCATGAGCCAGCCCACAAAAGCGAGGGGAAGCATATGACGCTCAAAATTGTTCGCAGGAGCCAGAATCATCACTCCCATGAGCAAAAGAAGTGGCATGTATCGTAGCAAGTCACGCCAACGTCTCAGAAGCAGCGCGATACATCCCATAAGTAAGACCGCTACAACATAGAAGTTGCCGTGAACTATCCAGCCGATGACAGGAATATGCCCAAATCCTGTGGCTATAGTTCGTTCGATAAAGCGGACAAAAGGAAGCCAGCTGTGCAGGAGTGTAGCTTCAGAAATGCGTGAATTATCTACGTAGTAGCTTGTTGCAACATATGGCTCGTCATTGACGTCAAAATATCCATAGACTTTTGCCATAAAACCGTCAAAGTATTCGACAGGGTGAGTCTTACCAAGCTGAAGCCATGCTTTATTGAAGTTTACCATGTCTTTTTCTGTGACGGTCTCCCACTTATATGTCTCCACCTTCCCATCTGAGCCAGAAGACTTCACGCGGTCTGCATCATTGGGGGAGTAGTTCGTGCCCATAGTGTAGAGATTAAAGATAGGACGAAGCTCATTACGCACATTCTGTGGGACACCAAGAGGATCATCGCGCATGACTCGTGCAATCTGCTGAAGTTGGATACCGCGACTTTCTATGGGGTCTCCGGAGATAATAGTTCCCGAGTTGACGGCAGTGAGAAGGGCTCCTTGGAAGAGGACAAGAGGCAGAAGTAGTGCTACGAGATATGCACGCCACCTTTTACGATCGGCGATGAAGATAAGAACGACCTGCACTACAATGATATAGGTTGCGTATTTTGCACTGCAGAGCATGACCATCGTCGTAAAGGCAATTCCCGCGACGAGACTAGCGGGGATATGCGAGCGATCGCGGCGATTAAAGACTTCAAACCACTGTCCAAACCACCACAGGAATGCCCACGCGAAGAGCGGAGACTTTGTGAGTGCAGTTGTAGTAAAGAGCGTCTGCGGGTTCAGGATGAAGAAAAGCAAAATCACCGCACGCCACTCAGCGTTTGCGCTCAGAGGATTAGTATATGCGCCGCGAGGATTATACACGCGTAACGAATGGGCATATGTAAAGCAGCGATGGAGAGTAAAGCTAGTTGCAAAGATAGCGAAGATAAGTTGCGTGCCAGATAAGACGATTAGACCAAGATCGATGGTGCGTGTCCACATTTTCGATAGGTTAAGCACTCCGCCGTAGATGAAAGTTAATACGATATTGTGCTGATTCGTCAAATACGTAGGAGTATCTGGCCACATATAGTGAGCTATAGGATAAATGTCTACAACGTTGAAGCCATCTGCATAAGGAACGTGCGTGCCGTTAAGAGATGTCATCCACCGGTTCATCTCGTTGTACTGGCTCAGTAAATCTGCGGCGAAAATTGTCGGTACGAGGATAAACTGTATTCCCCAGCAAATAAGCAGAATGAGAGCGATCTTCCACCATCGGTCAGTTATAAAAATAATGCGCGTACGGATGCTCATCCACCAACGGCGAATATGGCTCATAGTGCGATGAAAACGCGGGTACCTATCAAACAATGCGCGTACACGCGGCATGCATGCCTGTCGTACTTTGCGCCACCATGACAAGTATGGCCTTAAAAAGTGAGACTTCGGTCGGCTAAGTTTCACCACAATCCATACGATGCCCATACAGCACAGCCATGCGAGGACAAAAATAATAGTATTGCCTATGCCAAAAGTTCGGATACTACGATCCTTGCGGTAGATAGGACCCACGCTCATACAGAATGCAATCCATGTGCATGCCACAGCCACAAGAATCCATCTCAGTGCACCCATGAATGTAATCGAAGTCTTTTCTCTTGGCGCATGTGTAAAACGGCGCTCATACACTTTTCCGCAACTGTCAGCGATACGTTTTTTCTGAGTGCGGAAGTGTCGTGTCATGAATTCCCCTGAGAGCTCATCTACTAAAAAAGGGCATTTGGTCTGGGAAAAGTATACCAAATGCCCTTTAGAAAGGTGGGCTGCGTAGCGCCGAACTAAGTGCCGAATTAAACGCGTCTAAGTCAACTGCCTCATGAAGACCTAGCTATGAAGACTTAACTATGAGGACCTAGTTAGACTTGCGGCTTACTGGCTGCCACGGGTCGAGCTCGACAGTTTCGGCATCAAGGAGTTCCTGTGGCAGGTACTCCTTGCGAATGACGACTTCCATGACGAAACGGTCGAACCATTCGGCAGATGCTACGTAGTAACCGTCTTTACCGTTGTCCTTGCCCCACGAGTTTTCAATCTTCCAACGGTTTGGCTTGCCGTTCTCGTCAAGGTTGACGCCGATAAGAGTCATCGCGTGATTGCTTGGATAGTCACCGTATTCGATGCCGTCTGCCTTGGAGATACCGAACTGAGTGCCGAAGAGTTCATCGACGCGAACGGTGTTCTCATCGAAGAAACCATCACTACGCAAGCTAAACTGCGTGCAGTCACATGCGAACCAGATAGGATGACCATCTTTGAGTTGCTGTACAGCTGCAGCACGGAAAGTCTCCATGTCAGTGTTGAGGAACTGCATATCACCTGCTTCATACACGGTAGCAGTCTTCCTCGTGGAGTAGCGCTTTCCGAACGGAGTAGAAGCAATTGGGGAGTTGATGAGAGTTTCAAAATCATCGACAGAAACGGGAACATACTTCTTGTAGAATTCTAACGGTGTGATACCCAAATCCACGATTTGCTTGCGTTCATCTTTTCCGGATTTACTAGACTTTTTGTCGCTAGACTCTTTCTGTGTATCCTTCTCATCTGCGCTCTTCTTATCGTCGTCTTCTACGCGTGCGAAGAAATCAAACTTTGTAGGAGGCTCGCCAAGACCGATGGAAAGCATACGATAGCATACATCCATCGCTTCAGCCTTGATGGCGCGCACCTCATCTTCGGTGGCACCGTTTTTGTGAGCTTCACGCATTTGGATAGCAAACTCACGCATCTTGGAGTTTGTGTACTGAATGATGTCAGCAGAGTGACGAGAGTTTGCAGACTCTGGGTAAGCGGATTTTGGCACTAAGCCGTACTTTGCTACGAGATTTGCAAAGCCCTGATACCAGTTACCATCCTCGACAGGACCAGTATTGATATGCTGGAACATACGAGAATCAGTCGGCTCGTCAATGGTCTCAATGACATATTCGAGGAAAGAGTTTGCCTTTTCCATTTTCTCCCAGAAATTCAGATAACTTTCGGAAAACTCAAAGTCGGCAATGTTCCACTTGTGCATGAGCTCATAGCGCAAAGTGTTTAGACCAGCAAACATCCAGCAGCGACCGGACTGCTCTTGATTGGTGATGGAACCTTGCTTGAGTTCGATAGTGAAGTCCATAGGGACTTCGCGTGCACCCTCATACGAAGTCGCTGCTTTGAGTACGCCCATAGAAGTTGCAGCGTTCGCCGCCACTCGGTTTGCGCGATCTTCATTGAAATGTGCAGAGTAGGATGCTACATCTGTCGTGCTAATTGCTTTATTTACCATAGTTGTCCTCGGAATCGAATGCATATATAAGGAGTATAAATGGAATACCCTTTGAATATACGCTCAGGTATCGTCTGACAATTCTAAAGAAAATGCCAAATTCTACAATATGAGCATCGAGCAGTCCCGAGTTTGTACATATAGTGATACTCTTGTCTCAAAAATTCTCGCGTGTCGTGATTTTCTTCTGCGATATGAAGTAATGGATGAGAGTGGCACGTGTCTCGTTTTCCGCATAAATACTGCATATATGCGATAGTTCTGTATAAATATTAATATCTATACATACGCAGCAATATGTGAAATTCGTGCTTAACACCATCACCTATGACATGACTTAATACATAGTCACGCCTATTATTAACCTTCGTAAAGTAGGAAGAATAGGAATTATGATTAAGTACATCGTGAAGCGCATTGCGAACTACATTGTTATGCTGTTCGTGGCAATCTCTTTGACGTACTTCTTGGCAAGTGCATTCTTAAATCCACGCTCTACGTATATGGAGCGTCACCCGCGCCCACCAATGGCTTCTATCGAAAATGCATTGACTCTGGCTAACGTGAACGATAAGACTCCTGTTATTCAGCGTTACTTCACATGGCTCAAGAACATCGTATTTCATTGGAACTGGGGTTTGGCTCCAGATAAATCCTCTGTAAATGCTGCGCTTGCGCCACGTATCGCCGCTTCTTTACAGCTTGTAATTATTGCTACTATACTGGGCATTCTCATCGGTGTATCGCTCGGTGTATACACTGCTATTAAGCAATATAAGTGGCAGGATCGCGTATTAAGCTCCATCGGCTCATTCTTCTTAACATTGCCGACTACCGTCTTAGCTCTAGCTGTGGTTTTTGCCGCTATCTACTTCAATGCAGGAGTCGGATCTCGCGTATTCTTTGTTACTGGCTTGCACTCCTATGATGGCACAAATCCGCTTAAATGGCTCTTAGACTTCTTACAGCACCTGATTCTTCCTACAATTGTGCTTGCAATCCCAACTATCGTTGGTTATCAGTTCCCGCAGCGAACTTATTTGCTTGACACTATGAATGCAGATTACGTACGAACTGCACGTGCAAAGGGACTAACCTTAAATAAAGCAATTCGTAAGCATGCTCTTCGTACATCTCTGATTCCTACAGCACAGTCTGTAGCATTCTCCATCGCAGGTGTATTCACTGGTGCAACTTTGACAGAAACAATCTTCGCAGTTAATGGTCTTGGTCGTTACTTCGTTACGACGTTAAGCAACCAAGATATTAATGGTTCAGTAGCTATTGCAGCATTCTCCGGTGTATGCACTCTAGCCGGTGCGCTTCTCGCAGATATCTTTGCTGCATGGATTGACCCTCGTATTCGCTTGAGCTAAGCGGTAGACTATCGAAAGATTTAGAGGTTAATATGTCACACAAGAATGAGATTCGCGGAGTTGCTGCTGACAAGAGCAAAAATGGTGAAGAGTCTGGACAGAAGACTATCCAACGAACGAGTCGTATGGCGCTTTATGCACATCGCTATTTCCGCAGTACATCTGCTGTTGTTGGCTTAATTATTTTTATTGTGCTTGTGCTATGGGCTATTTTTGGGCGCTTTTTGACCCACTACAATTATACCGAGCTTGATTTTGCAAATCTTGGTGCTCCTCCAAGCGCAGAGCATTACTTTGGAACGACTTCTGAAGGTTCTGATTTGTATGCGATGGTTGTTCATGGTTTAGGTCGTTCCCTCGTCATCGCTATTGTGAGTTCTTTGGGCGTGACAATCATTGCAGCAATCGTGGGTACTTCCATATCTTTCTTTGAAGGCTGGTTTGAAAAGGTAGGCATGTGGATTGTTGACATGCTTATGGCCATCCCATCCTTCTTGCTTATCGCGATGATGGTATCTTCTGCATCGTCTGACTCCGGGTGGCTCTGGCTGATTTTCGGTTTGACTGTCTTAGGGTGGATTGGACAGGCACGTGTGCTCCGCACCATGACAATGAGTCTTCGCGAGCTTGATTATATTCGTGCATCGAAGTTCATGGGCGTTAATTCATTCGTCATTATTCTCCGTCATCTAGTTCCAAACCTTGGCTCTATTTTGATTATTGATACTGTTCTTACAGCTGTTACTACTGTTGCATCTGAAACATCTTTGTCTTTCCTTGGTCTCGGTATTAAGGCTCCTGATACTTCTCTGGGAACTATTCTCAATGAAGGTCAGTCGGCTATCATGACTCAGCCATGGACCCTAATCTTCCCATCTCTTGTACTGATTGTGCTGTGCTTCTCTATGCAGATGATTGGTGATGGTCTTCGCGATGCACTTGATCCTAACTCCCGTTCCGGCGGCAAGGCTGAATAAAACTTGGCATTCATCCGTTGAAGAGTCTTCAGAAAGTTTTTAGGTTTTTAATATGTCTGAATTTAGAAAAACAGTAGCTCCAGCAGAGACAGTGCTGAGCGTCAAGGACCTTAGAGTTAACTTCGCATCTGAGGCAGGTACGGTTCCAGCTGTTCGTGGTATAAGTTTTGATTTGAAGGCTGGAGAAACTCTCGGCATCGTCGGCGAGTCAGGCTCAGGTAAGTCTGTAACTTCTATGGCTATCATGGGGCTACTTGACCGTAATGCAAGCGTTCACGGTTCCGTTACCTACAAAGGTGAAGAACTCTTAACGAAGTCTGATGCTCAGATGAGCGAACTTCGTGGTAAGAATATCGCTATGATATTTCAGGATCCTCTGTCTGCTCTAACACCTGTATATACAATCGGGCAGCAGCTTGAAGAAGCTTTAGTAATTCATAATCCTGAGATGACTAAGGAGCGGATTCGTGAACGTTCCATTGAACTTTTGACGCTCGTAGGAATTCCAAATGCAGAAGAACGTTTGATTGCATTTCCGCATCAGTTCTCCGGTGGTATGCGTCAGCGTGTAGTGATTGCTATGGCGATTGCTAATAATCCTGACGTCATTATCGCGGATGAACCAACAACTGCTTTGGATGTAACTATCCAAGCGCAGGTTCTTGAGGTACTGAAGAAAGCGCAGAAGGAGACTGGCGCTGCTCTTATCTTTATCACCCATGATTTAGGCGTTATTGCCTCGATTGCAGATGAGATCATCGTGATGTATGCGGGTCGTCCTGTAGAGAAAGCACACGTAGATGATATTTTCTATCGTCCTGTGATGCCATATTCTATGGGGTTGCTTGGTGCTGTCCCACGCGCTGATAAAAAAGTGAACCGTCTTGTACCAATTCCTGGCAACCCTGTGAATTTGGTGGAACTGCCACAAGGATGTCCATTCGCTGAACGCTGCCCATTAGCTACTGAAGAGTGTTATGAATCTGAGCCTGAATTATGGGCTGTCAATAATCGAGATAATCAGTATTCTGCATGCTTTAAGAATGACATGATTGTAGAAAAAGGGCTGACCTTCTCTGATGTTTATGCTGTAGGCAAGTCTATTCCTTCAAAGTTCGAAGGCATACCTCGTGAAGAGCGTGCAATGGTTCTTTCCGTAGAGCATCTAAGGAAGACATTCCCGATTACTAAGGGGTTCTTACGCCGTAAAATTGGCGAAGTTCACGCGGCGAATGACGTGACAATTCATATTCGTGAAGGTGAAACTATCGCACTTGTAGGCGAGTCTGGTTCTGGTAAATCCACCACCTTGCTTGAAATTATGGCTCTTAAGAAGCCTGAAGCTGGAAAGATTGAACTCTTCGGTCATGATGTTTCTGAGAAACAGTCAAAGACCGATCGCGCCATGATGCACTCTAACGTACAGTATGTTTTCCAAGATCCAATGAGTTCTCTTGATCCACGCCTGCCAATCTATGATATTCTTGCTGAACCTATGAAAGTGATTGGCATGAATAAGCAGGAGATTGCTTCTCGTATCACTGAACTTATGGAACTCGTAGGGCTGAAGCCTGACCAAGTGGATCGATTCCCATCCCAGTTCTCAGGAGGTCAGCGTCAGCGTATCGCAATTGCTCGTGCTCTTGCTGTAAATCCAAAGCTAATTTTGCTTGATGAACCTGTATCTGCGTTGGATGTTTCCATTCAGGCGGGTGTGATTAACCTACTTGAAGATTTGCAGAATGAGCTTGGTGTAGCTTACCTCTTTGTAGCACATAACTTATCTGTAATCCGCCATATTTCATCCCGAGTAGCAGTGATGTACTTGGGGTCTATCGTGGAGTCTGGTTCTATTAGTGCAGTGTTTGATAATCCATTGCACCCTTACACCAAGGCTCTCTTATCTGCCGTGCCTGTGCCAGATCCAGAATTTGAGCGCAGTCATGATCGAATCGTGTTACAGGGCGAACTTCCTTCCCCTACTGAGAAGATTGAAGGATGTGCTTTTGCATCGCGCTGCCCTCTTTATCAGACGTTGACTGATGAACAGAAGCATGTATGTGATACACAAGTACCTGTGACCAAAACGTGGGACACCGACCACCGTGCGGCGTGCCATTGGATTAGCATTGGTAGGTAAGCCGTTTTTATTACGACAATCTAGCACATCTGTCTATATGGTTGCCGAAACTATATGGTCTTATGAATGTGTGAAGCGTTATACCTACCAAGCTTCGGCATAGCGATTTTCGCGAAAGAGGAAAGAAAAATGAAGGCTAACTTCACAAAGATTACGGGTGTAGTAGCTGCAGCTTCTGCTGTTGCTATGCTCCTAGCAGGCTGCGGCACAGCTTCTACAAAGACTGGTGCTGCCGAGCCAAATGCAGGTTTTGCTGCAGACTATAAGGGTGCTTACCCAATGCCTGATAAGGCTAAGGCATATGACAATACGCAGGATCGCGACAATATCAAGGATGGCGGTACTCTGAATCTTGCTACGACATACACCGCTAACTGGAACCAGCTCTCTGTCGATGGCAACACAGGCTATATGAATCAGCTCTGGTCATGGTATATGCCAAATCTCGCCACCTTTGATTTGAAGGGTAATCAGACTTGGAATCCGGACTTCATTACTAAGGTTGAGAAGACTTCTGATAATCCTTTGACCATCAAGTACACCATTAATGACAAGGCGAAGTGGAACGATGGTAGGGCTATCGATTGGACAGCTTTCGAGTCTACATGGAAAGTAAGCAACGCTACTAACGAGGCTTACACCGCAGCTAATACTGATGGCTATGACAAGATTGCTTCCGTAAAGCCGGGAGATAATGCTAAGCAGGCTGTCGTTACATTCTCTGAACCTTACTATCCATGGCAGTCTCTCTTCAGCCCACTTTACCCGCCGCAAGCAGTGGATACTAAGACCTATGCTTCTGGCTGGGTTGATAATGCTCACAATGAATGGGCAGCAGGTCCATTCAAGGTAACCTCTGTTTCTCAAGATAAGGTAACTTTTGAGCGCAATGAAAACTGGTGGGGAACAAAGCCAAAGCTCGATAAAATTGTTTATAAGTATATGGAGCCAACTGCTGAACTCAATGCATTCGCTAATGGTGAGCTTGATTCCACTACGTTCTCTTCTGCTGCATCATTGAAGACAGTTAAGGCACGTAAAGACATCCAGATTCGTCTTGGCTACTCTAACCAAGTAAATGTCCTTACTTTCAACGGCAAGTCTGATGTGTTGAAGGATAAGCAGGTTCGTAAGGCTGTCATTCAGGCGTTTAACCGTGAGCAGATGGAGAAGGTACACTTCCAAGGTTTGAACTGGACTCCAGATGCTCCAGGCTCTGAAGTATTCCCGGTATATCAAGAAGGCTACCAGAATAATATGCCTGCTGAAGGTAATAAGACTGACGTTGCAGGTGCTGGTAAGACCCTCGAGGCTGCTGGCTATAAGAAGGGTTCTGACGGCTACTACGCAAAAGATGGTAAGACTCTAGAAATTTCTTATACCTACTTCGGTGATGCTGCTACTGGAACTGCAATGGCTAAAGCATTCCAACAGATGATGAAGACTGCCGGTATCAAGATTAAGCTTGTAAATCTCCAGTCCTCCAAGTTTTCTGAAACTGTAGTTTCTGGTAAGTATGAGATTCTTCCTATGGCTTGGTCTTCCAACTCTCCATATGGGCAAGCTAGTGTAAATCAGCTTTATGGCTCTAAGTCTGATTCTAACTACACGTACGTGGGCGATGCTTCTGTTGATGCGCTCATCAAGAAGATCGGCACTATTGAAAATCAGAAAGAATCTATGAAGGCCGCAAATGCTGCAGAGAAGGCTGCTCTTGCGCTCTACGGTACTTTGCCAATGGACTCTCCTGCAAGCTTCTATGCAGTAAAGAAGGGTCTCGCTAACTGGGGTCCTGCAGGGTTCCAGACTGTGCTTCCTGAAAATGTTGGTTTCCAGAAGTAAGCGGAAATAATTCATTTTAGTAATGTACAGTAAACTGCTCATCCACTTTGTGGGTGAGCAGTTTATTTATAGGCTGTAGGTAATAGAGAAACATAGAGTATTTAATTTGTGCTATCCAATAGTACTTTTAGTACTTTATGTGGTTCTGCAAAGATTGTTGTATTTTATAGACTGAGTATCAAATTCTATTTGCTCAATGGTACATGTCCGCCTGATGTCTTAAAGGTCGGTCTTGAATATGCACTTTAGAATATACAAAATATGTCACCCTACTATCGGATTTAAAGATGGTGGGGTGACAATTGTAAAGACTATGTATTCACTTATTGCAAGCCCAAAGATTATGCTTTACAGCAAAGCACTTTGGAGGCGTAGAAAGATCTGTACATGATTTGCCGCGTACCCAATTCTGGCAAACAACTTGTGCACTTGCAGAATGTATTCCTGCTGTAAAGCTTACTGCAAGTAAAGCTGTGCTTACGAGGCTGGCAAGAACTACTTTAAATGTCTTTCTTTTTGTATTCATAATCAACTCCTTTACTATATACGGTCATAATAGAATTATGTTTAACTAGAAGATTAGTAGTAAACAATATGAAACTAAGAATAGTGTCGAATAATGAGTCCTGATTTGCCTTTGTCGTCTTGCCAGAGAGTGCCTGTTCCGTTTTCGCGGCGTGTTGTATATTTCGTTGTCATTTGTGTGGATCTTTTCTTGCTGTCTGCCCTGTTTTTTTCAGGGGCTGGTAGCGCAAGTGTAGGTGTATATTTTGGTGTATATTTAACCGCGGAAATAGTGGGAAATAGGCGGAAAACTTGCAAGAATGAGCATAGCCTACGATGGTTGTGAAATGCTTGAGAAGCCTTGGAAACATTGGGCTGAGAAGTGGAGCGGATGACGGGAATCGAACCCGCGTAATCAGTTTGGAAGACTTTTTGAACTTCGCTCGTAACCCCTGCAAATACTGGCTTCATCAGGTGTGTATGATTTAGTTGGTCTGCCTTTTGGTCTGCCTTCTATTCGCACTATTAAGTTTTTCTTTAGCATACATGCAATGGCGCAATATTGTAAATTCTCGTGCCGAAAGTAAATAATCGCGTCTTCTATGACGTGTTGATTTTGATTTTATTGAGTGTTTAACTTGACTTTATTTCATTCGCAACGTATGATATAAGTATGAACAAAGAAAGGAGGTGAGTATGAAATGGACTGAGATAGTAGAGCTACTACTCCACCTAGTGGATACGTTATCAACCGTTATAGGTTTTAGTAGTAGCTCTCAAGAAGCCACCAAAACATAAAAAGTGAGCTTCCCAGGTAGCTCCTCCAGAGGGGGGCTACCTCTCCAGTCTAAATCAGATCAATCATGAAAGCAAAATATACTTTTATCGTTATCGCCGTTCTGACAGGCATTACAGCATTGTATGAGGCTCTTATTATGCATAGCGTAGTTAAAACGGTCATCTGGGTATGCATAACAATCGTATGGGCAAGTGTTGCAGTGCTGTGGAAGGATAGAAAATGACAGAACACTTCCTGAGCTCAAGCGAAGCAGCAGAATACCTGGGAATATCTCGCGGAGCTTTTAACACCCTCAACCTCCCAGAACCGGATGTAACAGTTGGTCAAGTGAAAGGCTGGAGTAAAACAACCATCGACCAATGGAACGCCCGCCGTCCAGGACATGGCGGTAGACCACGAAAAGAGCGATAAAAAAGAGCTCCCCACTAAACCCAAAAAAGAATAAGGGCAAGTGAGGAGCTCAAACTTTTACTATGCCGTGATCACAGTCTTCGTACCGTCATACACAGTATAAAGAGTCTGTGCAATACCAATCACGCCAACAATCAATACACCCCAGTTAGACGACTTAAAACCATCAGTAACCGCGAGCGCGGCTGGTGACTTTAGTTTGTTGTTAGTGGTGTTGAGTTTTCTCTGAGTTCCTGAGCGAGTTCTTCTCGTGTTTTATCGCGTTGTACGAGGTCTTGTATCCATTTGTAGAGTTTGTTGTGTGTGATGATTCTGGAGTCGTCGAATTCTAGGTTAATTCCGTTGATGTAGAGGAGGACGAGTGTGGTCATGACTGTCGTCCTTTTGTTTGCGTCTGCGAATGGGTGGTCTAGCGCTAAGTGGTAGGCGAAGTCTGATACTTGGTCGTAGATGTCGTTGTAGTTGTGTGTTTTGTTGAATGGTCGCCCGTATTTGGAGACGAAGCATGCGTATGCTGCGGAGTTTATTTTTGCTCTACTTTCGGGACGGGCTGCATTGAGACCTTGCTCTTGTATGAGGAAGTCATGTATTTTCATGATGTCTTCTACGAGAGCGTTGAGTTGTTCCTCGTTGTAGTCAATGCAGTCCGTGTTCACGCGTCACCTAAGAGTTTGAATGTGTTGCGGTACTTGTCGTAGACGTCTTCCACTCCTTGGGCGAGTGTTCCTACTTTTTTAGGTAGTGAAGTAATGTCATCGGATTTTAGGATGTCTTGTACTGTTATTGTTTTGTTTCGTGTTCCATCGTATACGTTGCTCCATGCGCTGTTTTGGCGGTGGGAGTATGTTACGAGGTCGAATGCGGACAAGAATCCGTATTGCTTGATGACGGAGTCTACGATTTCGTTTGTGTAGTCGTCTGTCTTCTGGAGTGAGGACTGTACGAGTATGGGCATGCTTCCGTAACGGCTGAAGGTATGATAAACCTCTGGCTCTACTGGACCGTATGACCATGCTTGAATTTCAGAGTCAAAAAGCACTTTTCCTGTCTTTTTAAGGCTTTCTACTTGGGCAAAGTAGACGAGCTTATTTAAGGAGAGGTTAGTGAAAAGATGTTGAGGGTAGCGTGTGATGAACGCGTTTGCAACATTGAGTGCTGTATTAGCCATTGCAACCTCCAATAACTTTCCGGGTAAAGTGAAAATGATACGCGTATTGTGTCAATACTGCAAGTTGTATACACAATATTACATGCGGGAGTGAAAAAGCCATATACGCTCCTCTTCTGTCTTTCCTCTTATTGCGTGACGGCTTCGCGTGCTTGGTTAGCGTATTGTGCGAGCGCGGCTGGTGTCCAGTGTGTGTAGCCTGCGGTTGTTGTGATTTTTGCGTGGCTCATGATGGCGAGTCTTGCGTCTTCGCTTGCTCCGGTTTGTGCGAGGTGTGTGCTGAAGAAGTGGCGTGCGGCTCTCATGGTGGTGTAGGGCAGTCCTGCGGCTTGGAGTGCTTGTTTCCATTTTCGGCGTTCTACGTTGCTGGTGAGTGGCTGCCCGTCGCGTGTGAAGATGAGGTCTGTTGGTTTAGTGCAGTTTGTGTTTGCGAGCGCGTTGAGGTCTATCCATAGTTGTGTGTTGAGGGGTATGAAGCGTTTGCCTTGTTTGGTTTTTGGTGGGAGGAGGTAGAAGTTGCCGGTGATGTGGGTGGCGTTGAGCCAGTTTGGTATGGTCATGTTTGTGGTGAGGTGTTGGAGTTGATGTGTGATTTGGATGCCGTGGATTCCGTCGATGGTGATGAGTTCTGAAGGGGTTAGTCCGAAGCGTTCGGCTTGACGCATGCCTGTGGCGAAGGCAAGTGTGAACATGGTTTGCCACATGTGTGCGTCAGGATTCGTATCGTTGTTGAGTGTGTTGATGGCTTTTTGTGGTTCGCCTGTGTTCATGATGCAGGTTTCTTTGATTTCGTAGCGTGGTGGGATGACGGCGTCTACGGGGTTGGTTGGTATGAGTTTTTCTCTGAGTGCGGCTTTCATGATTTGGCGTATGCGGATGTAGTAGTTGTGGATGGTTTTGCTGGAGCGTCCTTGGCTGAGCTGGTCGAGCGCGTATTCGATGTGCATGGCTGTTATTTGGTCGAGGGGGGGGAAGTTTGCCGAGTTTGCTGGTGAGTTGGCGTGATTCGCTCTTGTAGGCGGCTATGACGCGTGGTTTGACGTTGCGGGTCATAGTGGTGAGCCAGTGTTCAACGTATCGTTCGAATGTTGGCATGGAGGATAGTGGGACTACTCCATGGTTCTGGAGGGTTTGTATTTTGGTTTCGAGTTTTTCGCGAGCTTGGGTTTTTGTTGGCGCGATAGCGCTTACGGAACGTGGTTTGCCTGTGGCTGGGTTGATACCCATTTTCTTAACGATGTGCCAGCCTTTGGCATCTTTGAATTCGTAACCTGTACCGTTCGCATGGCGGCGTGTGTGAGACATGAGCGGGATCCTTATCTACTTCGTGTTAATGCGAATAGATTAGGTCTGCCTTTTGGTCTGCCTTTTAATGTCAAAAAAGGGCAAAATAGGACAAAAACTTGCAACCGAAAAAGAGAGGCTTATAGGACAAAATGTGTTGCTGGCTAGTTAGTAATAAAAATCTTGTCGGTGCTCGCTCTTGTGGAAT
>NZ_JBHTHQ010000025.1:0-36570 GCF_042676605.1 Alloscardovia venturai
TTCTCTCCTGGAGCTATTTGACGATACTCAACAGTGTCACGCCCCAACACCCAACGATTAACACGCCTACGGCATCTCTTCTTGATGGATGCCATGTTCAGTCTTCTCTCGTACTAATTTATTGCTCTTGTTTCGTAGATTGCAACAGATTTAACAGTACTCGTTCCTCGACCAAATAGTTCACCATGAACCTAATCTACATCACAATGATTTGAATAGATAACTGCTAGTAGAGTAGTGAGCAGGGTCGGTGCGTGTGACACAACTTCGAGAATTTTACGGCACGCGTTGCTTTGTTCATCTAAAGATGGTATAGTATCTGACGTTGCCCCTATAGCTCAATTGGCAGAGCAGCGTCCTTTTAAGTCGTGGGTTCACAGTTCGAGTCTGTGTGGGGGCACTTTTTTATACCGTTTATACGCGTGGCTTGGCGATGAAGCTGAGATTGTGAACGATGTGAATCAGTTGCATCTCTATCTTCTGGGTTTATGAGATAACGTGGAGCGGTGGTGGCTATCTTATTAGGTAAAAGACTTTGAATGGACTCTGTAGAGAGTAAATCTGCTGGTGATACGGAGAAGAATTCCGCTGCGTTGGCTAAATCGTCAAGAGTCCAACGGACACGTCCATTAAGTTTTTGTGAGACGTTGCTTCGAGATATGTGTAGTGCATCTGCGAATTCATATTGATCGCAACCTGAGAGTGTATAGCGCAGACGGATATTGTCAGTGATTATCGTCTGCATTTGTGCGGATGATTCAGTAGGCTCAATATTTTTCTTCATAAAAGTGATTATGTCATAATGAAATAACACTTGTCAATATGTCGCTATGAAATGTTAAACTATTAAACATGAACGCCATTCAGTTAAATATCACAGAAAATATGAGGCAATTAATGAAGTCGCGTGGAATATCGCAAGAGCAACTTGCGCAGGCACGAGGAATTACGCAGGGTGCATTCTCGAACAAGTTATCGAATAAAAGACCGTGGAATACAGACGATATTACGTTTTATTCTGCTTATTTTGATATGCCTGTTACCTCGATAATTTCATAGAAAGAAAAAACTTCCGTCGTATTGCAGTACGGCGGAAGTTAAGTAAGTCAATCATCTATTTCTGAACGCCAATTCAAAAAACAAACAGAAAGTACTTACAATGAACAATTTTATTGATACCACTGTATCTTCAAACACCTCAAACATCAATGAGCTTGTCTCAATTAATACGCCATCTTCTATTTTCGATGTCGATGAAGCACAACGTCAACGAGTTCGTTCGCTCTCTGGTAAAGAGCAGACTGAATGGGCGAATAAGGTAACGGCTCGTGGTCGTAATGAGCTTATATCTGCTCAGGATATGCATGACCAGCTTGTCAATCAGATAGCAACTTTCGAAAACACTATCAATGAGGCATACAGTGGTCAAGCAGACGCGATTCTAGGCTATGCAAATTTTCAAGACTATCTCAAGGCTGAGTTTAGTGAGCTCAAAATGATTAAGTCGCGTGAAGCGCGAGGTCAAATAGTCCAAGCGTTTAAACAGGCTAATATGTCTACTCGCGTAATTGCAAGTCTGCTTAATGTGGGCGTCGCAACAGTGCACCGCGATTTGCAATCCACAATGAAAGCTGCGAGTGGACAGGTGTTCCATAGTGGAACACCTGTCCATGAAGAAAATGCCAGTGTTCAGGTGTTCCACAACGGAACACCTGAACAGTCAACGACTTCTATCTCGCTTGATCGAAAAACGTACAGCGATAAGCGCGGGGCGGAACTCATTATTCGTGATTACTTGGAAATCATGTACTTGACTGAGGTGGAGGGCAAGTCTCGTCGTCAAGCTGCAGAAGAACTTGGTATCCCTCATGCAACAGCAAATGAGACTATGCATGCTTATAACGATAAGCATGATGCGATTAACAGTCTTTTTGTTCGTGCGCGCTTGATTCAGCTTGACCCTGACCAGTCGGAATCTATCGCATACGTCGCAGACCAGCTCGGTCTCAGCGTTCATGGTGCGCAATGGTTAACTGATCCTAAAGGCTGGGCAGATAAGAAGTATCACAAGCATGGAGACTACACCTTCCTCGAAGACGGAACGACTCTGCTTCTGCGTGATCATATTGCATGTGAAATTATTACACCGGCAAGTATTTATGAATGGTTGAAAGCACCAGTGGCACGCTTATCTCCACTCGTTCTCCAGTATGAGGATGAGAATGGGGTAACTCAGCGTAGTGAAACTTCGCTTACTCGTTTGGGTGAGATTTGCCACGCATCTCAGGAGACTTTGTCGTATCAGTTTAATGAGATGCGCAAGGAATGGCGTCAATATCAGGAAGATATGGTTGCTCAGGACGCGTTGGAACAGTCTCAGAAAAACTATGAACAACACAAAAATGATACACCTGCTGCAACTTCTACTGCGACTGCAATTCCTGTATCTGCTCCTACTTCTGCTCCTGTAGTAGCTTCTACAGGTGCGAAGGAGTTGACTGATGAGGGCAAACTCTCTCATATCGCGAGCATGACACCGGCCGAGGCTGCTACCCGTTTTGCTGAGCAAGACGGGTGGATGTTCTTACCACAACAGCCGACTAGTATCGAGCAAGCTATACATGACGTGTGGTTCAGCAAGATCGTGTATAAGAGCATCCAGACTCCAGCAACCTATTTGGAATATATTAGGCAGCGTATCGCGTTCAAACTCTACTCCGATGATAACCAATACAAGCATCTCGACCCTGAGTTTGTAATGAGTATTAGTGACTTCGCAAAAAGTTTGATGGAGCCACTCGAAATGACTCTTTCCATGACCGCTCGTATTAAAGATATCCGCTTACGCCTGGATAAGAAACAGCGTGATGAATACATACGTCTGGCGCAGAACCTGAAAAACACGCTCGATGTGGTTATCGAATCCATGAGCTCGGAGACTCCACGCGTGTATTCCATTGATGTAGACGATGCGGAAGATAAGCGTTTGAAAGCAATGCAGGAAGAGGAAGACGAACTCAAAGACCTCATGGAAGGCTTCTAAAACAGGGGAACAGGTATGGAGAGTTTGTTTGAGGAAGAGATGAGGCAACACATCATGGAAGAAAAACTGAGCAATGATGTCGAGGAATGGAACGCGTACACGCGTATTAAACGCATCATGAGTGTCTGCGAAAAAATTAACGTTACAGCGCAAGTAAGACCATGGGCCTACTCAACAGGCGAAACTGTAAACAGCCTAGTCAGTGTAGTCCAGCAGCGCATGTGGGATAAATGGAAACCATGCTGGGATATTACAGACACAGACCCGAGCGAAGGTAACGTGTACGCATGGAGTACACGACTTGTATCATTCACATTGCAAGAATTCCGTCGTAATATCCTCTCTGGAGGAGTCACGTGCGCACCCACGGCATTAGAGCATGGGGTAGAGCAGTATCCGGAAACTGAACCTACATTTATGCAGACTCTTGTCATGGACGGGCGAGACCTCCAAAGCGCAGAAACGAACAGAGAAAAAATCGTGACCATGCTTGTCGCAGCAGCAGGAGGATTTGCCCACCCCAACATTCTCGAGCATGCTACCCACTGCGTGGTCTTGATGGAGAAAACATACGCGAAAAAATATTCCGCGAAAGAATGGGACAGCCTTACCCGCATGATTGTCAGTATCCGGCCAAACATCATGCTTAATAACCTGTTCAAGAAAGCATACCTGAGTGTTTTTACGCATGATAATAAGACACGACAGATAGATAACTTGGGAGAAGTCCATAATTATTACGCGCGTGTGCGTGCATCACACCGCCACTAGCTATTAGAATAAGAAACTGTCTTCTTCTCAAGTGATATTGACTACAAGGGGCGTAACCACTCTTCACAGGGTGGCTGCGCCCCTTTCTGTTTTTGTTGCTGTGTTTCTTTTATTTATCTATCTTCTTTTTAAAACTATTTTCTAGTTTTCTAGTAAAATAGAAAACTAGAAAGGCTGATTATGGTTCATAGAGTAGTGACGCTGAAAAGACGCACGCGAGAAGGAGATACTCCCTTGCGACAGTTAAATGTGCTCATTACGGCGGAAAGACATCAAGCATTGAAGCGATACGCCATCGAACAGTCTCGTCCTATGGCGGATATACTGAGTGACTGGATTGATGAGAAAATAGAGGTACACTCATGAAAATAACAACAGTAATTAGTGCGAAGATTCGTGATGATATTTATCAATCAATACGAAATGGTAAAAAACAGTTTGAAGTACGTACTGAGCCTTTTGGTTCGGCTGGAGTTATTCGATACGTGAGTGCCTCAACAGGTAAGCAGTTAGGATTTTGGCAGATTAAGGAATCGTTAAGCGTACCTATATCTGATCGTTCGACTATACAGAAATATGCTGCGGTGCCGCGCGAAATAGTAGATGAACTTTTTCCTATGACTTCAGGAACATGTGTGTATGTTGCACGATTGGGGCATGAGGTTACTGTTAACTCTTTGTTTGAAAGAGGCGAAAATGAGTAGTGATGTATTAGAGTATCGTTTATTTTCCGATTTTGATCTCCAAGATCCATTCTTTGATAGTCTGCGCAAAAGTTATTCTGGGTTTGATGATTGGTTTAATCGTAAGGCTGCTGCCGGTGAGAAGGCTTATACGGTATATGAGGACAGTAGCATTGTTGCGTTCTTATATCTCAAGGAAGAGAATGATGATGATTACTCTGTAGTGCCTATTCTTAGTGGTCGTAGATTAAAAATTGGGACTTTTAAAGTAGACTTTGATCATCACTCTAGTATTGGGAAACGTCTATTTGCTATTACTATGCGTACCTTTGCTGCTGGTGAATACCCGTACGTGTACGTTACTACGTTTGATGCTCCTCATACGCAAGGGCTCCGTCATATGTTTGAACAATATGGTTTTGAACGATACGGCAGTAAAGGTGAGGAAGAGGTATGGGTTAAAGTCCGGCCAGCTCACATTGATCATGCAGTTGATGTGTACAAGAGATACCCATTTTTGGATATACAAGAAGATACAAGAAGCATAGCTTTTCCACTATTGTCGTATGGCAGAAAAGCAACGTTCCTGCCAATTTACCCGTTGTGGCATCAACGGCTTTTTACGAGTCGTCTTGCAAATGAGAGCAAGACAATTATCCCCGACGAGACGCGTGTAAATTCAATAGAGAAGATTTATTTAACATCTATATCTGCTGTTGGTGTATTGCGTGCCGGAGATGTTCTTCTTATCTATCGCACGGCGCCAAGGGGTACGGTTGCTCGATATACTGCTGTTGTCACTGCTTTCTGCACAGTTGTAGAGGTAAAAAATATTCGTGATTTTAAAACCTTTGATGAATTTAAACGATACGAGAGAGGTAGAAGTGTTTTCACCGAAGACGAATTAAAAAATTTCTACAGAACGGGAAAATACCCATACATTCTTACGTTCCTGGAAAATTTCTCTTTCCACACGCCATATCCTACACGTGGGCAGCTGCTTGATGCAGGACTTATGAATGGGGAATATCCTGCTGGACAGCTTATCTCTTCAGCACAGCTGAGAAAAATTATCGAGTTGGGAGGAACAGGTGAAAGTTTTATTATCGATTAAACCTGAATACGTGAATAAGATCCTTGCAGGAGAAAAAATTTTCGAATTCCGTCGTAAACTTTTCAAACGCGACGACGTAGACACTATAGTGATTTATTCCTCCGCTCCTGTGCAGCGTGTGGTAGCAGAAGCGAGTATCGACGCTATTCTTACCGATACGCCAGAACGATTATGGCATGATACACATGAATGTGGCGGTATCTCTTATGACAAGTATAAGAACTATTTTCATGATACAGATGCTGCTTATGCGATTAAGTTTAAACAAGTTACGCCTTTAGAAGCACCTGCATTATTAAACGAGTATGCGCCACAGATTAGTAGGCCTCCTCAGTCGTTCGCTTATATAGCATAACGAGAGTTTCTTTTCCTATAACTGGGTGCAGCTAATTCTTCGTGAATGGTTGCGCCCCTTCTTATTTTCAAGCGGTCTTGTGCATACGCAAAATTGGGTGTATTATCTTATCTTTACTCTAAAATTAAAGTATTGAGGATAGATAAGGAAGGAAAAATGATGGTCACTGCATTAGACGTAGCAAACACTTTCATTATGCGTCATTCGGATTTATACCTTTCTAACTTGTCCTTGAATAAACTGGTATATTTCGCTCAGGTAGAGTCACTGCGCCTGACGGGTAAGCCATTGTTTGAGTCTGAGATTCAAGCATGGCAGTATGGTCCGGTAGAACCTGACGTGTATAGAGCATTTTCGCATCATAAGACTGCTTATCTTACTCCTGCAGGGGTAGTCAAGAACGATGAACAAGTAAATCGTATAGTTGATCATGTAGCAGACAAGTATGGTTTTCTCACTGCTTTTGATCTTGTTGACTATTCTCATCGAGACGGTGGTGCATGGAAAAACGTGTATGACGGTACGCGCAATAAGACAATTACCATTAAGGACATCCTTGACTCGGATGATGTAGTTTCTTACCCAACATTAGAGGGCACGATGACGCAAGATATGCACGATATATATAACAAGTATCGTAATACGTTCCGTCTTCTTGGTGATGCATGAGATTAAGCTGCCTTGACTACGATCAAGAGCAGCTTGAAGCTCTTGTGAATAATGTTATTAAGTATCATGACTATGTCATCCAGTTGCAGGGTTTGGATATTGAACGCTTGGATAGTAACGCTAAGATTGAGTCAGCTATTTATGTCTGTTTTATTTCTCATTATGGTGTACCAATCGAAGCAACACATGATTACGATGATGTATTCGATCAGATATCAGATTTCGCATACCATTTAGCAACGGACCATCCTTTCTCTGACGCAAACAAGCGCACTACCGTTCTTACGGTAATAGCGTTACTACATCGATGCGGGATTGATCTGACTTTCAAGGATTCTGATACGCTTACCGATAGTGCTCTCTACCATTGGGTGAAAAATTTGGTGGAAAAGGAAAAGACATATAAAGAACTCGCAGGTGTTTTACGGGACAATGCTGTTCCACGCGTAACACAATAAACTCACATAAGTTATAGAAGTTGCCCCACCAGGGTGGCTGCGTTCTTATAGTCAGGTAATGCGCCGTGGCGTGGGAAACGAGCACGTACAAGACTTTCAATATTGTGCGCTTCGCTTGCCTGAATTCTATGCGTGGTAAGACTGCTTTGCATAACGTTCACCTCGTTTACCCACCACGTCCACAAAGTCCGTTCTACCATGTACGTGGCAGTTTTAACCGCATGCAAGCCGTGAGTGCCAAGCTTGTGAGCTTTCTTCTCAAGCCATGTGTAAAGACTATCCAATGCTGGGGTCGGGGAGGAGGCATGGCTGGTGGCAAGCTGGTTTCCTTGGGAGATTCCTAAGCCGGTGTGGGTGCAGGCGTCCTGATTGGTGATGTTCAGCCATGTTTCGAGCAGGCTGAGGAGTGTGTTTCTGAGCAGTGTGTAATAGTTTTCTGGGGGCGTGTATCCACTTGTGGCAAGACTAGACACTAAACCACTATCAAGCCCAGTGTTCTCAACGTTTTTACAATCATCCAGACTCCAGTTTGTGTTGATATGCCAGGTGTGCGCGACAACGCCATGTGCTGATTTGGTGAGTGTAATGTGGCCTTGTTTTTCGAGTCGGCGTAGACTCATAGATGCTGTTTGGTGGCTTATGCCGCAGGTCAAGGCGATACGTCGAGAATCCAATTGGATAGTATCGTTAACGGCTTTGAGGGCATTGTAGAGCAGTGTGTTCATGACGCGCTGGTCTACAGCCTGACCAATACCTTTAATAGTGCGGGCGTTGTTCCACGTGTAAAGGTTTTCTATCTTCGCAGTAATCAAAGTGAGCCGTATGTCAAAATCTTGAGTTTTTTGTGTTTCGTGACTGGTGATGTACTGGTAGGCTTTCACCCACATGCGTTTAAGGACACTGACAGTGTTGTGACTGCCGTACTTGGGGCGGCGTACACGACCCGCATTCGTGTTCTCGTATTTTGCGTGGGTTAGTCCTGGAGCATTCGACGAGACGACGAGTTCCATGAGATCTTGTATGTGCCAGTGGGCGCGCACAGCACCTAAAACAACAACCCACAAACGCTTGGACGTGTCCGTTGTCTTATTAACGGGTGCGTTCAGTGCTGTTTGGGAGCCTTTCGGCAATTCGCGTTTTATCCCTGGAAGATACGGCAATCCAAAAGAATCCACGTGTGCATCCTCTAGGCTTGTCTCGCTGTCAACTGGATGAGTATCAGCTGGGGCAAGTGAGGCAAGCGTGTCGATGAGATGCCATATGTCTTGCTCGGATACGGTTGGGATAAGAAGGCAGTCAACGCTACCTTGGATAGGCTTGGATTGTCCACCGTTGCGGTGTGGTGAGTAGGGTGGGCGCACGCACCCGGTCACAGGGTTTAACAAAGGCGTAATATCCAGACTTGGTGTGTGGGCTTTCATCGCGTAAGCAAGCTTGCGCACTAATGACGCGTCCAGGGAATCTACCATGGAAATCCAAATGTGGCGGCCACCCGATGGTCCAGACTCGCATACGAGATAGGCGATATGACAGTCATCAAGAATGGTGGTTATTTTCTCGCAATCTGCTTGGACAAGCTCGCGCGATTGAGTATTTCCATCGTGAGCATCTAAATCAAAACACACATACTGGTAGGTTGAACCGTCTGCCAGGTACATCGCCCACGGGCTTAAAGGTTCGCCACGGCTAATGAGGCGCTCCCGTGTCGCATTCATATACACGCCATCATGACGTGTATATACGCGCACAGCATCTCGTAACGACAACTCTTCCGTAAGTTTCCACGCAAGTGAAACGTGTTGGATACGCCCCATACTCACCTCCCCTTTTAGGCTCTCTCATACTTGTGCAAGTTCACAGGGGCGTGCGCATGAGCCAAGGAATAAAGGAATGAGAAAAGATAGCTCATACTGTGCCCCTCTTTTAATATGAGCAAACATTTTTTCATTTTTTATATAAAGAAAATGAGGGGTGATTTTTTATATAAAACTTTTCTTCACTTCTGCTCACATTAAGTAGAACAAATTTTTTGTGATTCAAGGAGCAGAAGTGAAGATTGTTATTGCGAACGCTAAAGGTGGAGTGGGTAAGACCACGAGTGCGCTCTATCTTGCAGCCGCTGCGCGTATGCGTGGGTTAAAGGCGAGTGTATGGGATGCTGATCCACAAGCATCAGCAAGCTTGTGGGCAGACAAGGCCACAGAACTTGGAGAGCCTCTACCCTTTGATGTGATTCCTGCAAACAGGAGCACCCTGACTAAGCCAACAGAGGTGGATGAGCTCGTGTTTGTGGATACTCCTCCGAGTGGCGATACGATGCTGCAAGCTATCGCTTACGCAGACATGGTCATCGTGCCCATGAGTGATTCACCGATGGAGTTTATGCAAACCTGGCAAGTCATGAGTAACATTCAGACATCTATCCAGGCACGCGTGCTTTTAGTGCGTGCGGAAGAACACACGACCGCGTTCAAAGAACTCGAAACCGCACTAGCCGAACAACGTATCCCACGTTTTACTGCCGTGGTCAAGAAGCGTCAACCCTTGAAACTTGCTGTAGGAACAAACCCCCACAAACTCTACGAGTACGGAGACGTGTTAAGCGAGCTCATCGCACACACTCCGATTGCAGGAGGCACACATCATGGTCAGTAGCGCTTTCACATTGCCGTCGACTGCTACTAGGGGTCAGGGTTTGTCTGCAATTTTCCGTACCGCTGAGACTGCGACCCAGGGCAAAGAAGTAGTCTTGCTGCCTACCGCAAACTTGCATGGGTTTACGAATCACCCCTTCAAGGTCATGGATGATGCTCCTATGGCAGCTCTCATGGAATCTATCGAACAAGGTGGTATCCATACGCCACTTATCGTGCGCGCAAATAATCACAGTTATGAGATTATTAGTGGACACCGCCGTGCGCATGCAGCTCAACTCTTAGGAATAGAGACGGTGCCTTGCCTGATTGTGGACGTGGATGATGATACCGCAACAGTCATGATGGTCGATGCGAACCTCAACAGGCCTCGTCTGCTTTTGAGCGAGCAGGCAAAGAGTATGCGCCAACGCTACCAAGCCCTGTCCCATCAAGGCAAAAACACGGGAGAAGGCACCACTGCAGAAATATTGGGTCGCCAGTATAAGAAGTCAGCATCTACTGTACGCCGCCTGGTACGCCTAGCAGCGTTAGAAGATACCATGCTGGAGCTTATCGATGATAAGAGGGTTAGCGCTGGAGCAGTCAAAGACCTCCTCCAACTCACCTGCGAGCAACGCTTAATAATCGTAGGCTTCCTCTCCGCGAATCCTGGCTTCAAACTCAGTAATAATGCGGCCCACCTCATCCGTATCCACACGAACCGTGGAGAAGAGCTCACCAGTGAGTTTCTTTCCCAAGCGATGAGTGAAACCAAGCCTGACACTATCAGGGTTGACGTGCCGATCGTATGGCTGCCTGACGGGGTAGAAACCCTCGCCCAGGTTAAAGATTTGATCTATCAAGCATGTAACCGGATTAAAGACGAGCAAGACGCTCATGACGAACAAGAAGGACTAATCTAGATGACTGCCAAATTTTTCACAGCCACGCTCATGCAAGATTTTGCGTACAAGTGGGCACCCCTCATGCTGCTATGTACGATACTCTTTCTTGCTGTCTCGTATTGGACGGACGCGAAATACCCTCGTTGGCGTGCAGCGTTAATGTGGTTGGCTCTGATTATTGCTTTTATTAGTCAGCTTCCCCTACCGTTCGCAATTCTTGTCCAACCAGAATTAGCTGTCGCCACGATAACGAGCAGGCCGTTGACCATAAGCCGTCTTGTCCTGATGAACGCGATGAGTTTCCTTGCCATGATTGTGTACATGGGGGTTAATATGCGTCCGAACTTTGGGCTTAAGCAAACAGATTTTGTTTCCCCCTTACCTTTAAAGGTCCAGGACAAGATTCGCGAGGTAAAAAATAAGCTCACACACAAAAACGTTCTGCCTCATGACGTCAACGAGTATAACGATAAAGCATCACTAAAAGCAGGAGATTACGTAGGATACGACGATACAACAAGAATTGATTCTTTCGCGCTTGGTGCTTACTGGGCATACACACAAACAGAACTGACAGAAAAAGAAAAAGCACAACTTGTCTTCCAGGGCGAGAACGTGGAACAAATCCAGCAAGCCTTGAGAACTGTTGGTGATTTGCGTACGGCAAGCACTGTTGTGACGTTGAGCGCACCGGGACGAGAAGTTCTTCCTGGTTTTGAAGCGTTTATGAACGATGAGGTTTAACCCTCATGTACGGTATAGATAATAGTGAGCCGCGAGGATTCCTTGACCAAATTACTACCCGGCAGACCCCGCCCGAACAAGCAGAAAGTTTGGGACAGGTATCGCGTAGTGAACTGAAAAAGCGGCAAGCCCAGGCGTTGAAAGAACTTATCGCTCAAGACATTGACGCCACCCATAATGATGAAGAAAGCGTACAAGACGCGCACACTCCACGCAGACAGTCATGGCTGGGCCGCGCATTAGCATCAGCCTCATCTCTCATATCATCCAAATCACAAGAACAATCAGACATCGAGCAAGGTGAGGATGAGTTTGAGGGTGTGGATGATGATTTCTCAACCCTGTTCGACCCCTCAACCAATGAGCAGAATACAAGCAGGCACGAGGCGGAGCAGGAAGGCCATGAGGAAGCAAACATTCTGCCACAGAACATCGGTGAGCTGCTAGACGATGATGTGTCGGAAGCTGAACCGGATGCTATTCTGGCTCAACTTATTGAGCATGATAATACAGACGAGCTTACTGACGAGTCCGATATTACAGATGTAGATGGAAGCGATGATGGTGTTGAGGCGCTCCTCGAAGAAACAGACAGTCTAGAAGAGGGTATCGTCGACACTGACAACATAGATGAGTCGAACACGGATGAGTACTTAGACGAGCCAGCGCAATCTTCTGAGCAGCCAATGAGTATGCGCGACTTCCTTGAGGACATCAGCAACAGCGAGGAAGAGAACGAATCACTCATAGAAGGTAAGAAACCAACTCATGTTCCGCCGTTTATTGCTCTTGGAGTTTCGCTTATTGTTTTATCGACTGTAGGATTGGGTGGCGCTTACGCGTATGCGCGCCACGAAACCACTCGATGTGAGAGTGTGACTTACGAATATAGGACAGAGCTGAGAAACTACGAGAAAACTCGTATGCAAGCCCGAAAACTTAGCATGAGCCTGAACGCGGGTCAAGTCGATAAGCCAAAGGTACTGACCAGTCTGAAAAAAGCAGCAGCTACACGTATCCCTGCCATAAGCTCTGTGCAGTGTGAGAGTGGAGTATTCTCTTTTACACGTAACCGGGCCACAGCTGCAGAAGTATCAAACGTATCCTACACGCTGGTATCACGTCGTACACGTTTGACCAGTCTTATGCGCCAGACACGTCAATCCAAGACGCGCAAAGAGTACAAGAATGCGCTACAAGCGTTGCAAGCGACTGTAGATTCCGCGCAAGCACTCTATGACACATCCACAGGCCAGGTGGCTGACGAGAATACCAGAGCTCAGCTCAACACTCAGATTGAGCAGACGCGCAAAACTGTGAAATCAAAAACTGCGTCAGCGGGTCATCTTGATAAGCAGCGTCAAGCCTTGACCGATGCGATGAGCCATGTTAGCGACAGTATGACTGCGAAGGCTCAAGCAGACCAAGCCGCCGCAGCTCAAGCGCAGGCACAGGCTCAGGCGCAGCAGGCTACACCTCGCCAAGCTCAGCCCTACATTCCTCCACGCACAGCTCCACGCAGTCCAACACCACGCGGAAGTAATGGCGGCTCATCGCATGGGTGGAGTGTTCCTGCAGAGCCAGGCGAAGCAAACCTGCCTGACCACCTCTAAGTCTCAAGGAGAAAAGATGCTTACCGTAAACGAATATTTGATTGATGCTCAGACCAAGCTTGATAGTTTTACCCGCGAGGATTGGAAGACATTCATTGAGCTGGTGGCCTCGTGTCATGCGTATGATTTCCCTAGCCTTATCACCCTGTATACGAGGGTGAAGGCTCCAGTTTTCTTGGCAGTCAATGAGGCTCAGCTTAATCTGCTGACTGCACGCCAGCGTGCAGTAGACTATACGCTCATACCTGTGCTGACTCCTCAGCTTGTTTCTACACGTCACACGATGCGCGAGTTTGACGCGCTCACCCCTCTCATAGAGGTAACAACATCGAACGAACTAGTCGCCGCTCTAAGCGTAGACAGTGTGAATGGGATAAGCGAGCGTTTTTCTTTGGAGAGGCGTTCTGGAATGCTGCACGCGCGCATACATTTGCCAGATAATGCGCGTATCCGCTTGTATGGTAGTCAAGACTTAAAAATGGTTAGATTCGAGCCTACCAGTTTCCAACGCATCGCGGATGGTAAAGACTGGAGCCTGACCATGATTGATAGGAACGGTGCCATCCTGGGCAGTATCGATATCATCAGCGACTATCCACGTCTCATCGATAATTACGGTAAAGCACGCGTCCAAAACATCGCCGACACAGTTATTCAGCCCACTGTTGCAGCTCATGGGGCAGTAATAAGTCGTATCGCTGCCTTCCGTGACCCATATCCTATCAATGATCAGCATAGTGTTGATAGCGAGGATAGGGTAGCGGTCCAACTCGATAAATACTTCCACCAGCTTTCCCACCCAGGCGATAAACCATCAGAGGGCAAAGAAAAAATCCTTGACCGTATGCTCTCTCGCCTTACCCCATTGCGCTCTTTTATCAGTAGTAGTGATGAGGAGACTGTGCGTATTGGTGCGGGGCGTGTAGTCATTAGCGAGCATAACAGCCGCGACCTTACCGCCGTACACATACGCTTATGCCTAAGCACGTATTATCCAAACCTTGATGCGCAGACGGCAGAACGAGTCGCTTGCTTAGCATATGCAATAGCACTGAGTATGCTGCACTTGGACACTGCAGCAATCGTTGAACACGTTGCCGCTAATCCGCCCGTCTCGCTTGAGGAAGGCGATATTGCGCGCAGAATCGCAATAACTGCTTTACGTCTTTTTCATCCAACTCTTACCCGTCACGGGCACGGGTTTAGTGTTGGCGTTCCTTGGGATTGGCACAATATGGGTTCTCACCCAGCCATGATTATGGGACTTATTTATACCAGCCAATTCTTTCTTAAGGATGGGGTTAGTGTCGCAAAAAACGAGAACAGCCTCTACGAGCAGGAGGCAGACGAGTAAATGAATACAAACAACTCCTCTGCAGTAGGCACGACCGTTCTTGTTGTTGGCGTGGGATTTTTCACAGTACCGATAGCCATTATTGTCGTGTTATCTCTATTTTTTACTATTTTTGTTAACCCCATTGCACGCTGCCAAACAGGAGCCACATCAGCGGGTGGAAATATAGCGAGTGTGAAACCGGTAGATAACGCGACATACAAGGCGCCTGAGCATTCTGATAATCCCGTGCGTGAAAATCTGGCTCGTTTCGCTGAATCTGTCGCATTAGATGATTCTCACGGGTATTCTCAGCCTCGTAGAGGAGGAAATCCTGACTACGACTGCTCATCGTTAGTGTACTTCGCAGTAACGCGTGGCGCCGGAGTGAGCCTCAAAGTAGCGACTCCTTTTACAACATATAACATGGGAGGCGTGCTCATGGCTGCCGGGTTTACTCACCTGACATGGAGTGGTAATCCCAAAGACGCTCCCGGTCAGCTCCAACGTGGCGATATTATCGTAAATCCGAGTAGACATACAGAAATATATGTAGGCGGCGGCCTGTTTGCTGGCGCGCGCCACGCATCCCCGAGGGGTATCGATGATGGGCATCCTGGAGACCAGGGCACAGGATCGAAGCAAGAAATTGGTATCTCGCATAATATTACGACCAGCTTGTATGACGTGTACCGGTATAACGGTGATACGTCAAACACTCAAGGCCAAGCGAACAATCCAAGCTCTACAGTCACGCAGGCTAGTTTAGAGCTTGCCAGCGCATGCATGACGTCTCCTAGCGGCGGGAATAATGCTACAACGGTTGCTGCTATTGTTCCCGATGATCTAACCCACGCCAGCCCTGAGCAGGCACGTGCTTACGCAAAAAGTCTCATGGGCAAATATGGGTGGAATGACGATGATTCTGACACAGGAGAGTTCGGATGCCTGGTATGGGTATGGAACCATGAGTCAGGTTGGCGATGGAATGCGGACAATCCATCCAGTGACGCGTACGGTATCCCCCAATCGTTGCCCGGCAGCAAAATGGCTACCATAGGCCCAGACTGGCATGACAATGCTGGCACCCAAATCGTGTGGGGTATGAACTACATCAAAAACCGGTATAAGAGTCCGTGTGGGGCGAAAGCCTTTTGGCTGGCTCACCACTGGTATTAAACATCGCGCAATTTTTTAGCGGTAAAAGGATTTTAAGGAGCAACAAGATTATGGATGTGAATCTTCGCCCAGATTATTCCTGGGCATCGGACGAGCTTGCACTTTTTGTGGGCGGTATCATTGCTATCTCTCTGACTGTTATGGTTATTGCACTGATTACGGGTGCTTTACGGTTTTTTCTTGCGAAAGTCACGGACTCGAAATGGGATGATGCGATAGGAGACAGAATCCTCATTTCCGTACTTATCGCAAGTTTTGTTATCGGCTCTCTGGGTGGCCTGGTGGGTTATGAGATGGGTTTGTGGAATGATAATCCCGTCACTGTATCCGCAAGTGGTAACGCGGCCCTTACCATGGAAGAGAAGGCGGAAGTTACTCATGATGCCAGGGTTGCTCAAGGCTATAAGGATGCGGACGAGACAAACAAGTATGCGGATAAGAAAGCCAAAGACGCCCAAAACAAATTCAACAAAGGCGATATCGCAGGAGCGGCAAGTGACGCGACACAATCGCTCGCGAACCGAGTGAAAAGCGGAGCGCAAAAAGTAGGAACATGGGTCGCAGACCAAGCCTGGAACGCGAACAAGAAACTCAAAGAATTCTTCCACATCCAATAGCTTATTTTCGCGCGTGTGCGTGCACAAGGTCAGGGGACACTAGCATAAACGAGTATCCCCTGATTTTTATATAAAAAACGTTTTCGAATTCGCTCATATTAAGTAGAAAAATATTTTCCCTTGCGTGCTTGTTGTTTGTGCATTCTTCAGCAGCGCAAACGATTGAGGCTTGTACGTAGGGGAGGAAGTTTTTCTGAATGGTTATTAATTTCTTCTGTTAACAGGAAGGGAGGGAAAATATCGTATGGAATTATGGAAAGGAATTGTTTTGGCTGACCCGTCCGAGATTAAGCCAAATTATTCGTACTTCCCATTCATGTCAAAGCTTAATGCGATAGCTGGCGGTGTGGCAGGTGTGAGTATTACTGTCCTGGTCATCTTGTTCATCGTTGCTGGTGTATCGATTTTCGCAGGCAAAATGGGAATGGCAAATCAAATGTCCCAAAAGAGTTGGGGCATTCTTGTCGGCGCGATGGTAGTTGCTGCCATTATTGGTAGTGCTGGTGGAATTATCTACTGGGCATCGCTACAGCAACTCGCGTAACGAGCAGAACAATAATAGGTGGCTTGTAGTTTTCCACGAGGGGTGAGTGTATAGGTTTCTTTCCCTCTTCTCGACCATATGCTTATCGATTTTCTTGGGACTTACAGGTCACCTATTTTTCACTCTTATCATGCACGCTTTCATGTTATTGCTTTTTATTGTTTGTCGTGACATTTTTATTGGGAAGGTACACGCGCTATGAAGTTTGATCTTCTAGATCCTATTGGTTCACTCACTAAGCTCATGGTTGATGGTGCAGTCGAATCATGGAAAACAACAGCATCATGGGCTTTAAATGCTGGAAACGTGACAACAGCGCAGTGGCAGACCGCGTTCGATGTCGTGAACAAGGTTGCCGGTGTGATGGGCTTTATCGCGGTGCTTGTTGGCGTTGTCGGTATCGTGCAAGAAGCTTTCAAAGGATCTTTGGGTGGTGTGGTTTCCACGGTGTTTCGCACTATCCTTGCATGGCCAATCACCGTTGTACTCATCAACGTGACGGTCAGAGCGTTAGCAGTAGAGGGTGGTATTACCAATAATATTCTTCACTGGGCGTTTGGTGACAAGGTTGAGATTACCTTTACGCTTACTGGCGCAGGCTTGGGCAGTATGAATTCTATCGTCGCCATGCTTCTGGCCCTTCTTATTATTCTTGGTTCTCTCGTGTTGATGCTGATGATGGCTGCCCGCACATTCCTCATTATCCTGGGTATTGGATTATCGCCTATTGTGACCATGATTAACTCGTGGAGCGTTTTGAGGGCTTCGCTTTCTAAATGGGGTTCATGGATGGCGGGCGTCATCTTGTTCAAACCGATTTGCGCCATCATTATCTACCTGTGTGGAGCCTTGATGAAGGGTGCTGACGGTCAAATGTTTGGCTATCTGACAGCAGTAGTCGGCATGATTCTGGCGAGTGTAACTCCGTGGGTAATTGTCAAAATGGTCGCGACATTCCTTCCTGCGGGTGTTGGTCTTCGTGCCGCGTCGTCGGCTGGCCATTCAACAGTGTCTGGCGCAGTAGATGTTGCTAAGACTGCTGCGGCAGCAGCAATCGGCGCGGGTACCATGCTCGCTGGTGCAGGAGCCGGTGCGGGCACGGTGGGTGCCGGGGCAACTGCTAGCACGGGTACGAGCGGATTGGACGGGGTGACCGACAAGACCACAGAGGGCATAGGCGATATTGCCTCATCGAAGGATAAGAAAACAGCGTCAGATGATTCTACTGAGAAGAATGACACAGAATCCCCAACCGCTACATCGTCTGCAATATCGGGTTTGAAGACAGGTTCTGGAGCATTCGCTTCTATTAGCCAGTTTATGCAAGGTATGGCGGGTACTGGTATCGCACCGAGTGGCGTGAACTCTACATTGTCTGCTGCAGGACAGGTTAGTGAAATCGTCAACCAGGTACGTGATGCGCATTCTCCTGCGGCGGAGTATACGAAGGGGCAAGCAGACTCTGCAACCACACCAGTTATTCAGACAACGGGTGGCGACTCTGGCTCGACTACGACACTCATCCACACAACACCAGCAGCTGTGCCTCCATCAGTGCCATCCCAAACAGTCGTTCAAGAAGCATCAGCATCAAAGAGTGATGTGAATGTGCACGTGAGTGTGGATTCGTCGACTCCTGCCAGTGTGAATATTGACAAGTAAAAACGGATTTTAGGATTCAAGGAGACATAGGGATTATGAGTGCGAAGACTACGCATCGTTTTACTGCAACTTTTAGTCCGGTATCGAATACGGGGGTACTGTTGTGGTTACAAAAGCATCAAGTCATTATTATAGGTGGCATCGTGTCATACATGATGCTCATTCTTCTCATTGGTGCACCATTATGGACACCGCCGCACATCATTCTGATGGGTATTGCTGGCTTATCAGCGGTTACTATTAAGGGCAGAAGTCTTATCCAACTGGCAGCTATCCGCTTAGGTTTCGCGCTTCGTAGCGTAACGGGTCAAACCCGGTGGACTCTTAACCCTCTTAGTCAGGATGAGATTGTTGGTCTTATTGATCTTCCTGGTGCGGCAGGTCAACGCTTGAAACCACTAGAGGTAGTGAACACTCAGTTTAAAGGTGCAAGCTTTCTGTATGACAAGGAAAACAGTCAGGCGACAGCGATCCTGAGGTGTATGGGTAAGCCTTTCGTGTTCACGTCCACGGATACGCAGGATGAGCGGGCTCGCCAATTCTCCCACATGCTTTCCCAGCTTTCGGAGTACCCAGATATTGTCCGGTTGACTATCCAATCCAGGAGTTTGATGACTCCCTTCCATGTGGAGATTGCGGATAATAATGAGTTTGCTGCTGATGAGATTCGTGACATGGTGGCAGAAAATATGCGGGTAATTATGAGTCATGACATGATTATCTCTTTGACTGTCAGTCAAGACAAGGCCAAGAATCTTGTTAAGAATTATGGTGGGGGCGTAGCCGGTATTAGTGGACTCTTAAAGGATCGTTTAATCCCCTTGGTTAATATGCTTGAACAAGCAGGTATTGACTCTCAGGCGGGTATCGTGTGGGAGAATACGGCTCAGATTCGCGCGATGATGAAACTCATGAGCGATGCCACCGCTTACGGCACGATTAATGAGCGTCTTGAGTTGGATGATGATGTTCCTGTAGCGTCGAATTATCGGGAATACATGGATTACGTGCATGTAGGCGATACGTATGCGCGCACGTTGTGGGTGGATAAGTGGCCGAGCGACCCCGCAACGGTTGGCTTTCTTCACCAGCTTACTAGCGTCAGGGATGCGCAGATTGTGTTTACTCAAGCGTTTAAGCCGAAACCGGAGAATAAAGCGCGTAGAGCATTGAACGCGCGTAAGGATGAGCTCGAACGTATCAAACGCCTTAACAAGAACATGGGTAGGAACGATGACCCACGCCTCATTCTTGAGGATGATGAGGTGGATAAGCGTTTGACTGAGCTTGTGGTGCATAAGGCAGAGGTTGATTTCCAAGGCTTTGTTACCATTCTTGCGCCATCTAAGCTGCTCCTCGATGAGACAACGAGGAACATTATTACGAGCATGACATTTATGCATTTCGACCGTATGCATGGCCAACAGTACGCCGCTTGGGTAAGTGCACTGCCACTAGGGCAAGCAGGCAGATAAACATGAAAGGAGGAATGTTCCGTTATGGATGGTAAGGATATTGATACGCGCACTTGTTACGGTTCTATCACTGATAACAGTACAGATGAGGGTAAGCCACTGAGCGAAGGTGTCATTCAAGCAGCAGCCGTGCTTCCGAAGTTTACAGCGCGCCAAATCGCAAGCATGGATGCGCTGAGTGTGGATGAGTTTTTAGCTCACCCTCCCCGTGGCTATAAACGTCGTCTTGATCAAGCGTATAAGGCAACAGTTACGGCAATGGATAAGACGCATGCGCGGCTGATGAAGGTAGCGCGCGTCAAGCCCGAAAAGAACCCAGAAGACAAGAACCTCTTTCTTGAAAAGAATATGAAAACCCGCTTCGGTATGGGTACTGGTTTTATGGGATTATATAAGCCACAGATTCCATGGCATTCTACGTCTGTTACGTCATCGGGCATCTTAAACCCGATATTGACGCATGGTATGAGTCACTTGGACGGTCCTATTATTGGTGTGGACGCTATTAATGGTGTACCTTTCCGTTATGACGCGTGGGCGCCCTACCGGGCAGGATTGACTACTAGTGTCAACGGCATGATCGCCGGGCTCATGGGTTCTGGAAAATCTATGTGTATGAAAACACTTGCCGTGCGTGAAATTTCTTACGGGCGTAATGTGATTATTGAGGGCGATCCGAAAGGCGAATGGGCACGCGTCGCCAAAGCTGTGGGTGGACAAATCATATCGGTGGGCGATGGTAATTATTTGAACCCATTGGACACTGGTGTCAAGCCTGACTCCTACACGACTGAGCAATGGATGACAGAGGAGATAAGCCTGAGAGTGACTGCTCTTCGCGGCTTGGTGACAGCTATCCGTCCATCGGTGCCTCTTTCGATGGGCGAGGAAGCCCTCATCGACACGCTGGTTCGTGACTTGAGCAACCGGTTTGATCAGCCAACCATTACCAATCTTGTGGAACTGCTCGACTCCACCTGGCCAAATACCACTCAGATTAAGGGCCTCGAAGGCGACGATCTTAAAGCAGCTTACCAATCCTTGCTCCTCGTATTTAATCGTTTGGTGGATGGTGCTTTGAAAGGCAGCTTCGAAAAACCATCCACCGTCACCATCGACCCAGCGAAGCCGCTGATTGTGTTCAATACAGGGTCTGTAGATGATAATGATGAGATTAAACGCGCCACCTACACGGCAGCAATGAGTGCAGCCATAGACCGTATCTGCTACACGAAAGATGGCATATTTCGTCTCGTTATTGCAGAAGAGGGCTGGTGGCTTCTATCAAATCCTGAGCTTGTTGCTGGATGGGATAAACGTATGCGATTGTCCGGAGAACTGGGAGTATCGAACTGGCTACTTGTTCACGAGCTCGCAGACCTCGACGCTTTCGCCAACAAGGGTAGTGGCATGAGGCAAATGATTAACGGAATCCTGACCAAAAGCGAAACCATGATTTTGTACCGTCAATCTTCTAACAGTATCGAAACCCTCAAAAGCCTCATACCCGACATTACTGAAGAAGAACTCGACATGATTGACCAGCTGCGGCAAGGAGTGGGCCTATGGCGCATCGGCAGTAGCCTTCGACAGGCAGTACACCCGCTCATGAGTCAAACAGCATGGGACATTTTTAATACCAGCGCTGGGCGCGCAGGATAGGAAGTATACGATTATGAGTTTTGATAATAGGCGTATTGGTATCGATACCATCACTACAAACGAAAAAACACACACCTTAAAACAAAAAATCCTCTACACGTGGAGCAGATTTAAGACCACACGACTCGGCTTTATCCTGCTTGAACATACCGGGTTCGTGCGTAAACTTGCCCAGAAAGACAACGGTGTAGCGATTTTCATCGCTCCAGGAATGATTCTGGTCCTGCTTGGAATCCTATGCATGATAATCAATATTGGGTTCTATCCACTCTTTATTGGTCTAGGGCTTCCCCTCTGTATCCTCGGGTTAACCTTCTGGTGGGCGTATGGGAAAAGTGAACAACGATACCTTGACGACCTCACTACAAGACAAGAACTCATGACACAGCATGATGTCATTGAGCACGTATCCAGTCACAGCCTGTCCAAAGCTGCAGAACACGTCCTACCAGAAATACGAGAAAACGGCTGGCCAAAAAACCAGCCCATCCCCGCACGCTGGATGGGCGTATCTATCGGTACATGCCATGGGGTGAACGTGTGGGCCAGTAGCGAACAACCCCTCTACGTGCTCGGCCCAGCGAGAAGCGGTAAGACCACCAGTATTGTTGTGCCCTTGATTGTGGAAGCACCAGGTGCAGTGGTTGCTACTTCATCTAGGCGCGACATCATCGATAACACTTACCGGCTACGCAGCCAGGGGTGGAGCGTGAATAACCGGTATCAAAACGAGCCAAGCAGCGTGAACCCGCGCAAAAAGCTCCATGGTGTAGCTGGTCATTGTCATCTGTTTGATCCGTTGAATGTGGCAGGAAGCGATAACCCCGCAATGGATGAGAGCTTGCCTCCTCGTTTGAATTGGAATCCTATCGCTAAATGTGTTGACCCTGTTGTTGCACGCGCCTGCGCAGAAAACATGGTTAATACGGTCGGTATTAAAGGTGATAATCAGTCCTGGGCTAACGCTGCTATCGATATTGTTCAGGGACTCCTCCTGGCAGCAGCTCTCGAAGGTAAAACCTTGGAAGACGTATACCAGTGGAGCTTGTCTGCGCAGTCGTGCCAGACGGCCGCTAAGATACTTCGCCGACATAGCGAAAATGGTACTGCAGTGTTGTGGGCGTCGAGTATCGAAATGCTTGTCGCGGAAGACGCGCGTATCACGAGTAGCAAAATGCTAGGCGTGACCGGAGCATTCTCCTCCCTCTCCATCGAGCAAGTGCGCGCAGCCGTCACGCCAGCAAATGGTGAGCCATTGTTTGATATTGACCGGTTCGTCCAATCCCATGACACGGTTTACTTGTTGTCTCAGCTGCGTCCGTCTGCTGGAGCGTCCGCTGCTTCAGCCGGAGTATTCCTCACTATGTTCCTCACCCAGGTCAGGGATGCAGCACGCCGTATCGCACCTACCAAATCGGGTGGGCGTTTACAGCCACCACTGACTCTCGTACTTGATGAGATAGCGAATATCGAGCCGTGGCAAGAACTACCACAACTGTTTACCGCTGGTACGGGTGAGGGAATCTGGCCATGCGCGTTCTTCCAATCACGCAAACAAGCACAAGACGCGTACCATGAAGCAGAAGGACAAATGTGGGAGTCGTCCAACAAAATCATTATGGGAGGCCTATCCATCGAGCAAGAACTGAGAGAGATTAGTCTGCTGACAGGATATAGGCGCACCCAACATACCGATGAATCCTATAATGCAAACGCAAACGTCTTCTCCGGTGCCTCCTCATCCATCAGAAGCGAACGCGAAGCAGTCCTGGAACCCGACGAGGTACGCCGCCTGCCCTACGGTAACGCGCTCAACCTCCATACCAGTCACCGGCCAGGATTTATTCAACTCATCCCTTTCTGGATGAGAGACTACAAAATAGACAGGGCACATGATGAAGCATAAATTCTTTAATTTCACGCGTCGCCACAAGGCTATTACCGTGATTGCCGCAATCTTTACAGCTATCCTTGTGTGGGTTTCTTATTTCGCGTTAGCAGTTTTACTCTTCACCCCAACGCAAGACGCAACATCAACCACACATACCCCAAGCAAAAGTACACACTCACGTACGATTATCGATAGCAGTCCGTTGCAGTCGAATACTGACCAGTATCACGCATACGCACAAAACATGACACACACATGGGATCAGTTCCTGAGTCAGAAACCTATCGAAGGTGACACAACAACTAAACTGAATGACTTCCTTAGGCAGGGGCAAACATCTCCAGAATTTGATAAAGCCGACCAAGAATTAAACGATGCTATTCACGAAGCATTAGCCGATAACACGAAACTTACAGGAGCACAGCTCAAGGAGAAGAAAGCACACCTCGACCGAGTATGGCAAACATACGAGAAGAAGGCTTGGTTTAGTGCAACAAACTTGTATTACATTGCCTACCCGGCTTACACGGCAGGGGATACGAGACTTGTCAATTTTATTGACGCGCACGACGGGTATCCGCGTGAATGCTACCAGTTACACTCTTTATTGGATAATTATGGGCGAGATCTCGACTCCAAAAATCTTGGCCAGAAAGACTTCTCTAAGCTCGCACGATGGAATAAAAATTTTGCGGATACCAAGAACGCGTGCTTGACCAAGATGACAACTGAGCAGCAAATCAGTATCCAAGACCTCGAATAAGAACAGAAGATAAACAACGATGAGTGATATAACCCCAGTAACCGCAGTCAATGTTCAACGCGCTACACCATCAAAAGATCAGAGCGAGGACGAGCGAAGTGCCTTAGTTTATAACCCGTATAACTGGTATGAGAGCCACAATATTGAACAAGCTGAGCAGCGCATGTGGGTTGTTGCACGGTTTGCAGACTGGCTGTGTGGGGTCAATCCCGAGCTCGATAACGCGCTACCGGCTTGCTGGTTACGCCACGCGTGGCCGGTCATGATTATGGATGCGCTCTACACGCGCTATATCGGGTCTTACGCAAAAACGGAAGACCACAATACTGGGCCAGTACTCTGGATCGATCATGTTGAGACCACGATTAACCAGATACGCCAATGGTCAGCCGCTTCCAATCATCAATCCGCGAACAGCTGTCCAGGCGCAGATGATGAGATCTCGCCGCTTCGTATACGCCGCCATGAGGAAGAAGAAAAAGACGGATACTTAACCGACCGCAACTACACATGGCCGGAAAACACAGCCACTAGTCAGACTCGTATCGATGAGATTATGACTACGCCAAGATTAAATGAAGCGTAATAATCGCATAGTTTTCGCGCGATTTTCGTGTGGAAAGTGAATATTGTGAATACGCACATAGCCACTGGGCTCCATATCTGCTATTTTTGAATAAGAATAGTGTGGGAAAGTTAGTGAGAGTGGTGGTCATGTATCGCGCAGTGTCGCTTTTTTCAGGCGCTGGAGGCCTTGACATCGGTTTTGAATCTCACGGCTTTTCAGTAGTCTATGCGGTTGAACAAAACATCGATAGTGCTATGACGTGGAAGGTTAATCGTCCATCCAACGCGAAAGCTATGCATGTATCAGACATTAATGACTGTCTCGATGAGATTGCGCAACTATCAGATATTGATATTGTTTTTGGTGGCCCACCCTGCCAGGGCTTCTCGATTGCAGGTAAAATGCGTCCAGACGATCCACGGAACAAGCTCATACACACATTCCTAGAGGTTGTGGAACTTACACGCCCCAAGGTTTTCGTTATGGAAAATGTTCGCGCTCTTGCTTCTAGTCCACGATGGAAAAAAGTTCGAGAAGATATACTCCACACATGTGAACTTTTACAGTATGGTTGCTCACTCGAAGTGTATAACGCCAAAGATTACGGAGTTAGCGAGAACAGGGAGCGTATGCTTCTTGTCGGTGTGCGTGAGGATACAGGTTTGAAAGCCAATATTTTCCATGAAGCAATGTTGAAACAAAAGAGAATGGCTGCGCCTGTACGCGAAGTTATTAAAAGAGTAGGAAAATATGGCTCATCGTCAAACCCTGTAACTGGTTCGGCGCGTATCACACTTGCTAAAAAGCCGGTTATTCGCGCGACGGCATATTCAGGGATGCTTGTTAATGGCTCTGGCCGTCCAATTAATCTCGATACGATAAGCCCTACACTAACCGCTTCTATGGGAGGAAATAAGACTCCTATCATTGATCAGAGATCACTTGAAGATAAAACAATACCTAACTGGTTTGTACATGCGCATGACATATGGCAGAAAAACGAATCATTCAATGGTCTTACCGTTCCTAAGTATGTTCGTCGATTGACTGTGACTGAGGCGGCTGCAATACAAGGTTTCCCAAAGGAGTATATTTTCCATGGTTCAGTATGTTCGCAGTATCGTCAAATCGGTAATGCTGTCCCGTGTGGGCTTTCTTCTGTAGCTGCACAAGCCGTAGTAGATTCATTCTTTGATTTAGACAAGTAAGGACGACAACCCATGAGTGACACCGCACTAAATAATCTTTCAAAAGGAATAGATACAGTTGATTACTCGACTTTACTGTTGGACCCACAGAATCCTCGTCTTCCAGAAGATTTTACTAGAACGATCAAGAAAAATAATGACAAAGAACATTCGCAAGAAGAACTACTAAAACACTTATACGAAACGGGGCGTTTAGATGAGATAGCCCGTAGCTATCTTCAAAATGGCTTTTTTAAATCAGAACCTCTTATTGCTCTTAAAGATGGAATTGTTATTGAGGGCAATAGGCGTTTAGCAGCATTAAAATTTTTGTTGCATGATGACACAGCTATCAGTGCAGGCCTTGACGAATATGAAACAGATGAGCCAATCACTGAAGAACAAAAAAATAGGTTACTGAATATTCCGGTAATTTTTGTGGATTCTCGTGAAGAGGTATCTGCGTATTTGGGATATCGACATATTAATGGTCTGAAGGAATGGGAACCGGCATCGAAGGCGCGCTATATTTATGGCCGTGTGCAGCATTATGCTCAGAAAAATACCGCTACTGCTTTTTCAAAGGTAGGAAGGGAGACAGGAGGTAATGCACGTGGCGTACGGAATAGTTATATACAGTATTCTCTTCTGCGATTAGCACGAGATGAGAATGGGCTATATGATCTAGCAACGCAGGTTCTTCGCGAACGTTTTGGTGTATGGCAACGAGTAACCAGTGGTAAGGTTTATGAGTATATAAACTTTGATGATTCTGCTCAATCTCTTGATGATATTAATAGTGCTTTACAGAAGGTAGATTTCGATAAGTTTGAGAGTCTATTACACGACTTATGTAGTTCAAGTCGAAATCAAAAACCACTCTTACCAGATAGCCGTAAAGCTTCTGTGTATGGGGATATTTTATCAAATCCAGAAGCGCTAAAAGTTTTACGCGATACAGGTGACTTCGAAACAGCAGAGTACATTGCTAAAGGTAGCCCTGTAAATTCCATGCTTAACCGTGTGCAATCGATGTTGTACACAGTACAAAATCAGATAGTCGGTGATGTAAAAACTGATAATCAGACACGTGTCCTGATAGAGCAGATTAACAAGTCTGTGATTATGATTAAAGCAGTCATCAATCAAGGGGAGAATTAATGTCTTTCGATGATTTTCTCTATAATTTTCCTGCTGATAAATGTCAAAGTATTTATGGTGCGAGTATGAGTGTATCAGCACTTGCTGATTGGGTAGAATTTGCCTCTCTTCGTGGATATAAGAAACCATTAAACTCTTTAATTGATGCAGCTATTGATAGCGGATTCCCCAATGAAATAGAAGAAAGCATGGTTGAAAATGGTAGGCCTGCGTCTAGTGAAAATACGTATGCCCTTATTGACCAGCATCTTTCTTCACGTATCGAATATTTAGGTGATGCTTACCCCTTTTATCGTGATAATTTTAATCAGCTCGTTCTTCGGGATGACATCGAAAAACAGAATAATCCGTATTTAGTTTTGCTTCTTGTAAGTTTGCTACAGGGGTGGAAAAGAACCCAAACACAACCTAGAGTAACCGGAATTTTTGAAATTTTAGTTGCAGGAGCATTTGATAAACTCGATTTTACCTCTGCTGTCATCGGAACTGGAGAAAATGGTGGCTTTGCTAGTCACCTCAAAGCTGCTAGTCAAAAACTAGGGATACCGCTCAGCACGCTGAACGGAACGTACAGTGTTAAGGCAAAAGACGAGGGTGTCGATGTTCTTTCAGGTAGACTTTGGCATGATGATAGGCGAGGAGAACAGCTTATCCTTATTCAAGCAGCGTGTGGGAAAGAAGATTCTACTCCTTCATGGGAAGATAAGCTCAATAAGGTAGCTAATCGACGTGACCAGTGGCGTCAAATGCTTACTGAAATAACTATGCCTATAGCTGCTTTAGCTGTTCCTTATCATATGACTGACGATTCTATTAATCGTACATTAGGCAGGAGTGCTGGAGAGAAATTCTTCGTAGATAGACTCAGACTTACGCATGCTTTAGGTACTACTATTCCGTCAGATTTAATGAAAGAAGTCAACAAGATTTGGAAAATGGGGGACTGCTTTCTAAAGATAGCCAAGTAAAGATCAGGGCTGTCTGGCATAAGCAAACCTAAAAAATATTTTCTGCAATTTTTCTTCCTGTATGGAATTTTCACCCCGAATTTCAGACTAGAAAGGCGAACCTCGCTCGGCGCGAGGAAGAGACGTCATAGAGTAGATATTCGTGTGCCACCCCAAATAGAGATGGCCACACGAGGACTCAAACGGCCCTAATCACTTTTCATCCTATCGTATTATGAGAGAAAAATATACAATTACCAGGTAGCGATACATGGTTTTGTCTTTTTTACTCTGCAGTATTGATTTGATTCTGTGCTTGCTGTTGTTGTATGCGCATCATGTTTTCTACTTCCTGTTGCTGTTGGGCTGCTTGTTGTTGGGCGAGCTGTTGCGTGATAGCTTGACGCGTGTATGTGTCTGCTTCTTGACGTGTGGACAGGGGTAGTTTGTCGATGACATTCTGGTTAATTTCGTGTTGAACATCAACTGCTGTAGATTGAGTGAGGTTATCGCTCATGGCTACGTCAACTATGGCTTGCCATAACGGGGTAGCATCTTGGACAATCTCTGTGACAGTTTTTCTCTCAGAAGCGTTCTGCTGGTTAACCACGCGTGCTGCAGCTTTTTCTTGAGGGGTAAGACTGGTAAAAACGTTCCTGAAGAACTCCTTATCTTTGTTTTTGTCGCCTGTAGCAACCAAGATTATATTCTTGCTTTGTTCTCCTGTAAGCTTGGTGAGTTGGTGTGCATGCTCAGAGCTATAGTTGCCGTCTGCAGGAGCGAGAGCTGGCATGTGTTGGCCGAAGCGTAAACCTTTCGTGGCTTGCTGCACCTCAAGCGGGGAGGAGGCAAGCAGAATCGTCGGGTCCTTCTGTTTGAGTTCTTTTGCGATTTTCTTGTTGACCCCGTAGAACTGCTGGTCTCGTGTGAAAACATCAGTTGTGCGAGGAAGAATCTCTTCACACGTTGCAGGGTTCATGCCAGTAAACGCGACGATATCCCCATTGCTGTTGCGCACGGGCGTTACGATTGCGTGGGTGAATGTGGGCTTCCATGACCCGTCCTCATTTTTTACTGCCAGCCCTGCTTGTGCGAAATCGTCAAGACTATACCCGGTATTGTGCGACCAGATTTTTAATGTTGCCTCGTTGACGGGAGGAATGTAAGCGATAAGACTTGAGCGTAGACCGTATTCTTTCGCATACTTGTCTCTATATGTATTATCGCTCTTGCGCCAGGTAGTCATCATGGTCTCATTGAGTCGAATAATCCTGTTATACGTTTCTGCATCCACCATGTGCTCAGCAGGAGGTTCTGGTGTGGCTCCTGTTTGAGGGATGATCGAGTATTCGGTCGGCACAAAACGTGGAGTATTGTTCGGATTTTTGAAATTGTATATCATGCTTTCCAAATTGTGTTTCCACGCGGCTCTTCCTGGATTGACTCGTGCTTTCACTTTCTCACCGAGTGGACTGAACGGGTGAGTGATATCGTTTCCTGCGCGATAAATGAGGATGCGGCGAATAATATCCACGTACGCGTCATATTCTTTCGACCCAGCTTGTGGGACGGGACGTTTCCCAAGAATATTTTTCTGCCAGGCGCGCGGCCGTGTGACTGCGCGCTGAATCTCCTGATCGAGCGCACTGTTGAGCATAGTTCGAGCTTGACCGAGCATGTTCAGCCATGCGTCGGTATCATCGGACGGGTATTGTGGCGTGTAATCGGTTAAATGCCCTGTATCTCCAAGAACGCTTGTACCACGGTAGGCAGCGTTAAACTCGTTAAGTTTACGCGTAATCACATTGACCGGGTCTGTTGGATTAACCGTGTCAAAGAGGATATCACTAATACTGGTGTTAATATCTGCAGACCCGTGTATGCGGTCGGTGAGTATCTGGTTGGCAATCTTTGGGTCAAGAGCGTACGCTTTTTGATACGCGTCAAGCAGCTGGTTAATTGACGGGTCACTCATAATTTGTTCCACGTAATGCCCATCATGCTTACGGGAGAGGATTTCGTGTACGTCGTGGGCAACGATAATGTTTTGCACATACTGGTAGTCACTGACCAGAGTATTTATAGCGTGAGCGGATTGATGGTACTGTTTTTTCATGGTGTGCGCGAAACGGCCAAGCTTACCTGTGATAGCGTGCTGCAGGAACGCGTCCGCACGTTCAACATCTGTGGGCAGTAGGTCGTTTTCGGTGTAGTACTTGTCAGGGTCAGGATTTTTACCGTATCCACTCCATAAGTGTTTGCCTTGAGCAATGTGGTCTTTTTGCTTGGCTCTGCTCCATTCAAGTTTTTCTCCAGGACTCAGATTGTCATTAAAACCAAGGTAGACTTCGTTAGACTGTCTTCCACGAGTCATACCAACGTACAGGAAACTGTTATTGATGACTGAGTCTTCGGTTACATACATGTAGCTGGTGTCTACAGTTTTTCCTTGAGAGCGGTGCACTGTTAGTGCGTACCCGCCTCCAACGCTAGTAGCAGCATACTCGAAGGGAATATTGACGGTAATAGTGGGGTCGTTTACGCTCACCGCATGAATAGTTTTTGTTTCTTGACTAATAGCGGTGATGGTCCACAGGTCACCGTTTTGGACGCGTTGATTATTGCTTGCTCGGATAGCGTTATCATTCTCGCGCGTACAAATCGTGTCACCGACACCATATTGATTGCCGTCAGCGAAAGTAAACCGAGACCTCGTATCGCCCCTCGCGTCCAGGAGCCCAGCTGCGTGGAGTTGCTGACTTATCTGTTTGTTGAGCTCGGCGACGCTATCATTATCCGGCGCAATAATAAGAGTTGTTTTACCTTCCTTTTTATCCTGGATAGCGCGGACGGTAATCTGACTCATCATGTTTTCACGTGTGCCTTGGTGGATGCTGTCGCGTTTGCGTAGTTCTTTGACAGCGACATAACTACCATTGGCGTCCTTTTTCATGACGCGTAAATGGTCAGCGACCTGATTATAGGTTTTATCAACGAAGCGGAATGCTTCCTTGAGCTCAGCGAACATGCCCTGGCTGACAAGTTCAAACAAGGTACCGTCCCCGGTGCCGACGGATGCAAGCTGGTAATGGTCACCCACAGCAATAACACGACAGTTTTTCGCGATTGCTTCGCTCATGAGCCTATCAAAGCTTAGAGTATCGGTCATGCCTGCCTCGTCCACGATTAAAGTCGAGTTTTCTTTAATGGTGGTTTGGTCAATCCTGGCTTGTACCTCGATGAGTTCACGTTCTAACGCTTCGGCTTGTGGCTTTGACACGTCGGAGGATTGCAGAGCGTTCAGGATTCTATCTTTCTTTCTCGCGTACGCGTGGGTGTCGAGTTCTGTGATAATCTGGCTGATGTTTGCGGTACTAATATCGAGTGAGGTTGCGACTTCTTGCGCAGCGTTCGCTGATTGCGCGGTACCGATAACGTGACCTGAGCCTTGTTCGTGATCGATGACATATTTCAGGGCGCGTAGTGTTGTTGTTTTGCCTGTTCCTGCGGGGCCGATGATACCGAACATGACATGCGTGGTGGTAGCGGCCTGGATAACTGCTGCACGCTGGTCGGCGGAGAGAGGGAATTTTTGCGTCTTGTCATATTCATCGAGCAGAGCTTGTACTGTGTCTGTGGTACAGATTGCCTCTTTTTCTTGGCTCATGATGTTTAAGAGGTTGTCTTCTGCCTGCCATAATCTACGGCTAACGTATTTGTGTCCGCCTTGTTTCGCGTCGAGTGTAGAAGTGAGGTTACCGAATAGGTCACGGGTGGCGATGCGTGGATCATTCTTGAGTTTGTCAGGTATTTGGTAGCGCATCTCGTCTAACTGGACGAGTTCGTCTTTGACCTGGCTGGCAAGAAGATTGGCCGTGTGGTTGCGTTGTTCGGGGATGGTAAAACGTACCGAACGCAGTAGGTCGTTCGCGACTGCGCGAATTGTTCCCTCGGTAATAATAGTCTTGTTCCGGTTTGCGATATTGCCAGCTTGTTGAAGAAGCTGTGTATTTGTAGCAGTGGCCGGGTCAAGTTGTGTCTCCGTGTCTGTAATGAGGCGATGTTTGATAACATCCATGAGCAGGTTGTTGAGCTCACCGTCCTTGAGTGCGTGAATGTTAATGATGGTTTGCTCATTGCTTGTATCAATACTGGTGATATCACTCTTGCTGATGGCGAGCTTGTCGAGGACTTCTTGCGTGACTTCGGCAGCGTAGTCAAGACTTCTTGTCTCATTAGTTTTTACTTTGCGCGTGTTATAGAATGCGCGATCTTTGATATCTTGTTTCTCGCTCTCGTTTGGTTCGCGCCCGTGCTGTTGACGGAAACGTTCGACCATGTATTCTTGCGCATCGCTGATTTGACGTGCTCTACTTGAGAGTGCTCTGATAAGGTCGGGTGGAAAGTTTTTAATCTCTCGCGTGTATCCTTTACCGCTGACTGATGGTGTTTCTGCAAGAGAAATACCGAGCATGGTGTAGAGGTTATCCTCGAAGTAACCATCATGCGCATGCTGGATTGCCTGCTTCTGGCCAAGCAGATGACGAGCGTCAAGCATAGTGAGTTTGCCGTCACTTTTACGGCGCACAATACTTGTCACGGTGACGTGTGTATGCAGGTGGGGTTCACCTTCACGATTCGTAAAATGCGTATACGAGCCTGCGGCAAAACCTGTCGCATCCACAACGGCTGCGCCGGCGTGACCTTGCCGTGTTTTTGCTGCAGTCTTTTCTGCATCTGCTACTGCTTGGGCTACTGCTTCGTAGTGTGCTTTATCGATAATGTGACGCGTATTCTCGTCGGCAAGCGCATACAAGATGCTCACACTTTTGGGTACCGTGAATGTCATGTCTACGCCTTGCAGTGTTGCTTTACTGTTTGGTTTTCTCGGGTCTGCAGTGTGGATGCTCATGTTCTTGATGAGGAGTTTTTTGCTGTCTGGGTGACGGAAGTTATCAAACCATGCATTAAACTCTTCACGCTCGATCATGTCTCCACTAGTGCGGTTGATGATATCGAGTGCGGAGCCGAGGTAGCGTCCTACCGGGTTGCTCTGGTGGGTGTAGTAGGCAGTCATGCCAGGGTGGGCGCGTGCGAATTCGAATTCCGCATCGCTAATACTATCTTCAAAATAGCTGGAGTATCCGTGACGGATAAGTTTGAGACTCATACCCATAATGTCATGCCTGCCTTGTTTCTTGATTAGTGTTCTTACTTAGAGGTTGTTCGACGGTTCGCCGACTGTCTGATTGTCCGATGGTTCAGACTCACCGTGTGGTGACTCGGCCATTGGTTGGAGTGGAGTTGGCGTGTTTTTCTCTAGCTCATTAACAGTGTTAGCTGCTTGTGTGCCTACACGTTTGAGTAGTGATGCCAGATTAGTGATGCCATTATTCTCCAGTGTGGTTACTGTAATATCTGGCTGCTCTTTCAGCTGGCGGTATGCTTTCTCATACTCGATAGCTGCTTTCACAATACGCTGTTCGATAGAAGTAAGAGTGCGCTTATTCTTTTTAAGATCGTTGAGCTGATTCTCTAGCTCTTTGACCTGTGCTTGGTATTGTGCAAGACGTTCTTCAAGACTTAATGTAGCCATAATATTTTTTCTCCTTATATGTGTGAGGGAAGTAGAATGTGTAGTTAGTCGAAACGGCCAAACAATGGTCGAATCTGGTAGACGAGATCCATAACGATAGGTCCTAGTTCGTCTCCTTTCTGCCATCCGCCCTCGCCGTCGTACTGGTATGTTCCATCGTTAATCATTTCGAGGAACCATAAACTGTCCTTTAATAGGGCAAGATTTTTGAGGTATTGTTCACGCAGTGGAAGATAGTTGTCGAGTGCGTTCTTGGCGCGCTGCATGAAACGGGTATACTGATCTTCACAATCTTGTGAGCAGAATAGTTGATTGAGCATGGTTGTGTCACGGATGAGGTATGGTCTGAAACAGAACATGCATTTGCGGGGGAATGGTTGAACCATAAATGGGCCCATAGTGGTTTATCCTTTCTATAATTTTTTTGGTTAGTCGGACCAGTCGATGTGATCAATGTCGAAATCTTCATCGTCCCAGTCCACACTCTTAATGTCATACAAGTCGGCAGGGATTGTGTTGTCTGTCTGCTGGTCTTGCAGGTCAGGGTCTTTGTCTTTGACGACTCGTCCGATGATCTCCGGGTCGATAGGGATAGGTTCACGCTTGAGGGTGATGCCTGGTCGTTGACCGTGGAGGATGGGCCACCAATTGATCGGGGATTCGTCCATTTGCTTATGCCAATGCTGTGCGAATGGGTTGTCTTCGTTGAGGGTAAGGTACCCGTCTGCGCTCATTCCCGGAATAATATAAATCATCGAGTCATAAAGTTTCTTGTATGAGTCGATAGCAGCATCTTTCTCTTCAATGATTTCTTTTAATGAGCGTTGCGCGCTTAATGCTTTGTTGTATTTATCGAGTAGCTCCGTGTAAGCATGATCAAGAGGTTGCCATCGTCTTATCTCTTGTGTCTGTTCATTAAAACGTTTACGACAGTTTGCACTGCAGAACTTTTGATGAACATTCTGAGGTCTACTAACCGTGAATTCTTTATCACACCTCAGACATGTTTTCGTGTAAGGAATAAATTCGTCAGCCACGATGCGACCTCACCTGTGTGCGCTTAACCAGCAAGGGTTGCACATGATCATTCCAATAAGCCGTACGCTCAGTTTCGCTCATGGTATCTTTGATAGCATCGTAAATATTCATCTCTGTGTCTAAACGAATACCTGCAACATAACATGGTTGGGTGCAATACTGTTGACCCATATGTGCGCTATCAAAGACCCAGAAAGAATCCAAACAGTAGACACACATTTTCTCGAACGGGTGCATACTCATCCCCGTTTTCGATGCTGTTCTTCTTCTCGTATAAGCCATAAAAGTTCTTCCTTTCTTGCAATTTTTAAGAATTCTTCTACCTAATATGAGCAGAAGTTGAAACCGTTTTTATATAAAAAAATCGCTTTAGGTGTCCATGACGTCAAAAACTGGTGTGAGGTATTGAAAACATTGGGCTTTGCCCAATAATTCACCCGAAGGGTGCATGAGTCCGCTGGAAATCTCAAATCAAGTATTTTTATGTTTCTAAAGAAAAACTTAAGGATAGTTTAAGAGAAAAATGGGTTAAAGATGTGTGGTTAGTTTATGAAAAATTCTTCTAAGAATTTTTCAAAAAGAGAAGAAAAATTTTTGAAGAACCCTAGAACCGTTTTATGAAAACAGTGCCACGGAAAATCACGCGCACAGGAAACCACAGAGCCAAGCAAAACACGAGCAAAAATTTTATAGGGATAAAAGAAAATTGCCTCGACTTGTTTACTAAGTCGAGGCAAAATAAGATTTTTGTTTTTTACAGTTCGTCGAGTTCATTCATGTGCTGTGTCATGTAGTTGGCAAGCCAGTTCATGCCATAGGCTTCTTCAAAGGATTCGAGCAAGAGTGATAAGTCTGTATGGAATCCGTAACTGTGGAGAGTGTCTTGTGTTTGTTTTACTGATGTGAGTTTGAGCCTGCGAATAATTTCAGCGCTATCGTGCTTATCTCTTTCTCTACCACTTTCCAGTTTCATACCAAGGATATAATCAAGCGGCGGTATGAGCACAGTGAGATGAGAGAATTGAAAAACAGGAGTGCAAATTTTGCGCGGTGGGATGCGGTTCATGTTCGCAACAGAATTATTAAGCCATAACTCGTCTGGCTCGTTCGCGTTATATTTCTCACCGACCTGCTGGATTATGTTTCTGATTTTTTCGTTTTCTGTATAGAAGGCGTCAACGTCTTGCGTGCCTCGAAGATTGTAATATTCAAGAACGAAACCACCAGCACAAATAATTTCGAGTGTGATATTTTCGTTCGCAAGAGTGTTATTGAGTTCAGCGAACAGTGGTGTCTTGTCCATAACGTCCTTCTTTGAAAAGTTGCAGAATATTTTTTGGTTGTGCTTTACGATTCGCTTGGAGCACGTGCTCTCTTGTGTGTGTGCCGTCAGTGAGTGCGTCTTGCAATGTTATTTTTTGGAAAGGAGTCAGCACGGTGCTGTTGAGTAACCGTGTGACATCATCACTGGTGAGTTTCGTGCCATTGTCTTGAATAACTTTGTACAGGTAGCGGAACCATAAATCCCCATCGCGTTCGCTATTCTTACTTGCTTGAATCATATACTCGTACCACGTGTGCATGTGTCGTCTCCCTCTGTGTGTTACCTGATTCTTATTCTAATCGGACAACACACAAACTTTTAATATGCCAGGCAGAGGCATAAGCCGGTTTCTTTATCGAAGCTGAAAGTGGCGCCACCGTCTTCAACTTCAGAACAATTCTGGGCAAGCAGTTCAATGTCGATACTTTGATACAAGAGCGTGTAGGGAAGCTCACTATGCTGGGCAAGTTTGGGAGTTATCCACGTCTCAGAAAAATCTTCAAACCATTCTTCGACCGTGCAGATGGTGAAGCATTCTATTTCGTCTATGGTGTGGTACTGGTCGAACCATTTTTTGAATTGTGGATATTCTTCGAGTATGTTTTCGATGTCGCTACCGTCGTACCATGTGC
>NZ_JBHTHQ010000026.1:0-35504 GCF_042676605.1 Alloscardovia venturai
TTCGAACCTGGTAGTTAAGTCCTAGTACGGTGATGGTACTGCACTCGGTAGGGTGTGGGAGAGTAACAAGCTGCCGCTTTAATATTTTGAGGGGTTGGACCTGTAAAGGGTTCAACCCCTTTTATTTGTTTCTTGGGCTTGTGTCCTAGTCTCGGTTTCTTCTTGGTTTAGCGTTTGACCCTTGGTTTTTCTGGTTTTCAGGGTTTTATGGTTTTGGTTTTCGCGTGGTGTGTAGTTTGTATGTTGGGTAAGGTTTCTCAATATCTTCTCAACACCAACCAAACATAATCCTTTAATACAGTACCTACCGCTAGGATAAAATATGTCCAGTATGTTCTCTATCAATTCTGTAGGAATATTTCTGAGAAAGAGATTGTGAGGAGATTTTTATGACACCCCAATTATGGGCACAAGTATTAGCAGAGTTTGCTGGTACTGCGATTTTAATGCTTTTCGGTAACGGTGCAGTAGCTAACTCAGAATTAGCAAAAACTAAAGGACACGGATCCGGCTGGCTTGATATTGCAATGGGCTATGGCATTGGTGTAATGGTTCCTGTAGCTATGTTCGGCACGGTATCTGGTGCGCAAATCAACCCGGCGATGACCATCGGGCAGGCTGTCTATGGCATGCTTCCATGGGGGAATGCGTGTTTGTTCATTATTGCGCAGCTTTTGGGTGCTTTTGTAGGGCAACTACTTGTTTGGACCATGTACAAGCCTCACTATGATGAGACCACTGATCCTGCGGCGATCTTCGGGACTTTTTCCACGACTGATGCGTTTGACAACAAGTTTAACTACTTCCTTAACGAGCTTGTAGGTACCTTCGTCTTGGTCTTTGGTGCACTGCTCGCGTTGAGTCTAGAGTGGGGTAAGCATAATCCGATGGGTGCTGCTATTGTCGTTGGCTTTATCGTATGGGGTCTTGTAACGTCTTTGGGTGGCGCAACTGGGCCTGCATTAAACCCTGCACGTGATCTTATGCCACGTTTGCTTCATCAGCTTCTCCCAATTGAGCACAAAGGTTCTTCTCGATGGGATGAAGCGTGGATTCCGGTTGTAGCGCCGATTATTGGCGGTATTGCTGGTGTCTTTGCAGCGCAGTATTTCATCGGTTTTGGTTTCTAACCGTAAGTTAGAGTAATAATAAAGAGCACAGAACTATCTGTGCTCTTTTTATTTTCTCCTATGTGAGTAAAGTACAGCATATGACTGCATATATGGACCATAAGAATCTTGCAAATACAGATATTTCTGATGAACGACGTCGTGAAATCGAGGACGGAGTTAAGGTCACGCTGGACCGCGTCCATGATGCAGAGCATACTGCGTATCGTGATGAAGGCAGCGTAACATTACTCGCGGCCACGAAGACCCGCGACGTGGGAGAGATTCTTGCGGCAATTGATGCTGGAATTCGCTGTATAGGAGAAAATCGCCCGCAGGAAGTTCTCGCAAAGGCAGAAGGGCTTATAGCGGGCTTTACCGAGCGTAATCTTGCTATCCCGTTCCACATGATTGGGCAATTACAAGCGAATAAAATTTCAAAAATTCTTCCTTTTATAGACACTGTTGAATCTGTTGATTCGTTAAAACTTGCTGAGCGCATTGCACGCAGACTTGACGAACACCAAACGATTGGCGTTCTTCTTGAAGTGAATGAGTCAGGAGAAGACAGCAAATCAGGCTGTAAACCAGAAGAGGCAGAGGAACTTGCATACCAGATTGCCGCTATGCCCGGGCTGGAATTGCAAGGTTTTATGACTATCGGTACGCATGTGGATGATGAGAAGGTAGTGCGTAGTGGTTTTAATCACCTGCGTCAGTTGCGTGATGATATTTGCGCATCAGGAGTAGAGGGCACACAAGGAGCACAGCAACTTTCTATGGGCATGAGTGCGGATATGGCATGGGCTATCGCTGAGGGCGCAACGATAGTGCGTGTGGGAACGGGAATATTCGGGCAGCGAGCATTTATCTAAAATTTATACGTATCTTTCGCGGGGGTTCTATATCCTAGAGATATGAGAATTGCGCGTTTTAGTCACGATGAAACAGTGTCTTATGCTTTCGTCCAAAAAGATGAGGCTGATGGCAAGGATTATCTTGTAGAACTTTCTGGATACCCGCTTGGTAGCAATCCTGTGAGTCCTACAGGACAGCGTTTCGCCCTCGATGGCGAGGGAATCCGTCTCCTCGCCCCTGTCATCCCAAGTAAAGTGTACGGATTAGCAAAAAACTATGAAGCGCATGCTGAATATATGGGTGAAATTAAAGGTATGAAAGGTGTTCATGCGCCTGAAGATATGGTCATCTTTTCAAAGCCTTCTACCTCTGTCATCGGTCCAGATGACCCTATTGTTTTTCCAAAATTCAGTAAAGATATGAACTTCGAGCCTGAGCTGGCAGTAGTTATAGGGCGTATTGCAAAGAACGTTAGCGAATCAGATGCGATGAAATATGTTCTTGGGTTCACTTGCGTCAATGATGTGACGTTGCGCGATTTGCAGGGAGATGATCCCACATGGACACGTGCTAAGGGGTTTGATACGTCATGCCCGCTCGGTCCATGGATTGAGACCGATGTCAATTATAAAGACGCGAAGATTAGCTTTACACTCAATGGTGAAGACGTTCCAGAAGCTAGCGGAACGACTGCAAATTTGATTCACTCTGTCGAATCGCAGATTGCGTTCATCTCGAGCTTTGCGACTTTGCTGCCGGGGGACGTCATTTTGACTGGTACACCATACGCGACAGGAAGTTTGCATCCAGGAGATGAAGCGATTGTGCACGTAGAAGGCATCGGAGATTTGCGTAACGTCATCGTCAGCGCAGAGTAAACGGTAAGGTACATTCATGACAAATAAGGCAATTAAGGTCGCCCTACTTGGAGCGGGGACAGTTGGCTCACAAACAGCCCGACTTATCGTGGAGCAGTCTGATGAGTTGGAGCGTCGTATTGGAGCGCGTCTTGAATTGGCAGGTGTCGCAGTTCTCGATCCTGCAGCAGTACATGACCCATGGATTGATAAGTCGCTACTTACTACAGATACGTTGGAGCTGACGACTCGTGCAGATATCGTGGTGGAGCTTATCGGTGGCATAGAACCAGCGCGCACATTTGTGCTGAGTGCATTGAATCATGGTGCATCTGTCGTCACTGCGAATAAAGCACTTCTTGCCACGCACGGTCCTGAGCTTTACGAAGCAGCAGAAAAAAACGGCGTTGACATCTATTTTGAAGCTGCTGTGGGTGGTGCAATTCCTATCGTTCGCCCGTTACGTGAATCTATGGTAGGCGACAAGATTAATCGTGTGATGGGTATTGTCAACGGTACGACAAATTACATCCTTGATGAGATGACGACAAAAGGCCTTCCTTTCGATACGGTACTCAAAGATGCTCAGGAAAAAGGCTTCGCAGAAGCAGATCCTACAGCAGACATTGGCGGTTTTGATGCAGCAGCTAAGGCTGCGATTATGGCGTGCCTAGCGTTTAACAGAGACGTGCGTATGGACGACGTGCATGTGGAAGGCATCGAGCATATTACGGATTCGGATATTGCAGCTGCACGTGCTATGAATCGTGTTATTAAGCTCCTCGCTGTGGTTTCTCAAAATGATGAAGGCATAAGTGCAGGTGTCTATCCAGTCATGCTCCCTGCTGAGCATCAGCTCGCTAAGGTTTCAGGAAGCTTTAACGCTGTCTTCGTTGAGGGAGAAGCCTCTGACGATCTCATGTTCTACGGGCGAGGAGCTGGTGGAGCTCCTACTGCTTCCGCGGTTACAGGCGATATTGTGACTGTTGCTCGCCATCGAGTGCTAGGAAGCACTGGGCCGAAGATTCCGCTCTTCTCTACCGCGCCGATTGTGGATGCTGCTCGCGCCGAATCCAGCTATATGATGCGACTTAATGTGCCAGATGCAGTGGGTGTACTTGCCAAGGTAGCTGAGGTCTTTGCACGTAATAATGTGTCTATTCGCGCTGTACAGCAACGTGAAGAAACTGATGATTGTGGCAATCATGAATTATGGATTACCACTCATGCGGTCGCGGATAGCCTCATTCGTAAGACCGCGGTCGACCTTGAAGGCACAATGTCGCATGGCAAAGTACTTTCTGTAGTACGCGTCTTTGAAGATGAGTGACGAAAGGTATAAAGCTCCTTACGAAGAGCTCAATGTGTGTTTGCAGCTGCCAGAGTGTCCACGTACGCTGAGTGCGGCTGAATAACTTGATTTCGTTCATCTCAATTTACCTAAACGTGTTTTTAATTAAGGAAGGCGCCATTGTAATGACTTTTGCAGCTACAAAGGTGCGCGTTGATGTCCCCGCGACGAGTGCAAATCTTGGGCCAGGCTTTGATACAGCTGGTCTTGCGTTGAATTTTTACGATACTGTAATTGTAGAAGCGCTACCGGCGCAAGGTGTCCATATGGTCATTCATGGCGAAGGTGAAGATTCTCTTCCGCGCGATGAACGACATCTCGTAGTCAGAGCTTTACGAAAGGCTTCTGAAAGCTTTGATTTGCCAGAATTCGGGGTGAATCTTACAGCGTGGAATCGTATACCACAGTCACGTGGTATGGGGTCATCTGCGAGTGCGATTGTAGCTGGCGTCGCAGCTGCTGCGGGACTAGCTGGGTTGGATATGCACAGTAGTGAAGTGCGCGATGAGATTTTTAATATTGCTGCGCAGTTGGAAGGGCATCCAGACAATGTGGCACCAGCAGTCTATGGGGGGATGACTATTTCGTGGCTTGAATCGAGCACACGCAGTTTCCGAACTGTGCAGTATCCCGTTGACAAGAATGTCAATGCGTGGATATTCATCCCCGATTTTGAACTATCAACGAGTAAAGCACGTGAAGTGCTACCGCAAGAAGTTCCCTACGAGGATGCACTTAAAAATGTCTCGCGTGCGGCTTTGCTTCCTGCCGCTCTGGGACGTGGTGATAATGATTTGCTATTCCACGCGACTGTGGATAGACTGCACCAGCCTTACCGTGCGCCACTGATGGGACCGTCTGCACGCCTTGTCGATTTTTTGCGTGCGCAGGGGTATGCTGCTGTTATCTCTGGAGCGGGGCCATGTGTCTTGTGTTTACATGCAGGGGATGATACAGATAAGTTGCGCAACATCACTGCGAAATCTATCGATATGTCACAGTGGCGTATGGAGCATTTAGGAATTGACCATAACGGTGTACGCGTATACGAAGAATCTGCTAAGAAGGAGCAATAGAAGTTTTTATGAGTATTCCTGTCGCATTAGCATCGCAGTCGCCGTCTCGCGCTCGTTTACTTGTACAAGCTGGCATTCGTCCTACTATTCGCGTATCGCACGTCGATGAGGACGCTGTACTTGAAAAGATAGCAGCGAATCGTGGTGAAGACGTGAGTAGCCTGTCCGTTGAAGAACGTGTCCTCGTTTTAGCTCGGGAAAAGGCGAAGAGTGTGGCGCATGACTATACGCATACATGGGATACGGTCAAAACGTCCACGGGTCATCTCAATATTAGCCGTCCACTTGAGCACGGACAGGGTAGTGTATCTCAGCGTGTAGATTTATCTGATTTTGTAGGCAGTCACGCTGGTTTAGGCGGTCTTATGCACGGTCCTGTCATCATCGGATGTGACTCGCTTTTCACCTTGCATAATGAGGTATATGGCAAGCCGCACAGTGCAGAAATTGCACGTGAGCGGCTCCGTCTCATGCGCGGGAACACCGGCACGCTGTGGACTGGGCATGTCGTCATTGATATGGCAACTGGCGAGATTGCTCAATCTATCAGTCACGCACAAGTCACATTTAGTAATTTTAGTGATGATGATATCGAGCAGTATATTGCGACTGGAGAACCATTAGAAGTCGCGGGATCATTCACACTTGAAGGTATAGGAGCTGCGTTTATAGAATCCGTTCAAGGAGATCCGAGCGGTATAATTGGTCTGAGTCTGCCGACAGTGCGCTCTCTCGTAGAAGAGCTAGGTATGAGTTGGCCAAATCTGTGGAATGCCACTGCAATATCCGCGTTGTCGTCCTCAGATACAGATTCAAAAGCTCCTGATAGCAATATCAGCCAACCCGGCGATGGTTGGATTGACTGCGCATGTGGGCACAAGCATTGGGGACGTCATAGCGCCGCGGGAATCTTGCTTGCCCGTCGTAATGATGCGGGAGAAATTACACACATCGCTATGCAGCATCGTGCTCAGTGGAGTGCGGAAGGTGGAACGTGGGGAATTCCAGGAGGCGCGATAGCTACCGGAGAGAATGTCATTGAAGGAGCGCTGCGAGAGGCGCGCGAAGAGGCAAATATCCATCCGGAAGACATCCATGTCGTTGGAGCCTACCAAGAAGATCACGGACCGTGGAGTTACACGACTGTCTTCGCATTTGAGAAACGCGGAACGATGGCTGAACCACGTGCGACAGATGATGAGAGTATCGAAGTGAAATGGCTATCCATTGAAGAGATGGATAATGTCAATCTTCTGTCTTACTTCAAGTCTGACTGGCCAAACTTCCTACAGCGCTTGCGAGTTATCGCGAGTGAGAATAAATAGATACGTGCCTCTCTATGTGCGCCGATGGTCGCGTGTACGTCTCACTTGTTGCACGTCTTACCCAAGTAGAAGAGCAATGAGTGCTATGACAAGTGGAGACGTAAGTGTCGAAATGAGCGTACCGTCTCGAGCGAATCCCATTCCAGCGTTATACCGTGCGGCGTAGTTATAGACGTTCTGTCCCGTCGGAAGAGCCGCTAGAATTATGCATCCATAGAGCACCGCTCCCCTCATGCCCATGAGATACGCCACAACGAAAGCGACAATAGGCATGACGACATTTTTGAGTGTTGATACAGTGATAATAGCTGGAATATTTGATGCCTTTTGCAGAGGTTTTGTACCGTGCAGACTCATACCGAAAGCCATAAGAATGAGAGGCACCGCAGAAGCCCCTATCATATCTATAGGGTCAAAGAGCCATTGAGGTATGATGAAGTGTCCGTATAAACTCGACAGCCATGAGACGATGATTCCCCCAAGCGACCCGATGAGAAGAGGCTGATGCAAGGGCTGTGCCGCGATGCGTTTCCACGAAAACTTTCCGCTTGTTTGAATGTCAAGGACGGTGAGCGCGACCGGAGTAAAAAGCGCCTGCTGCATCACGAGAATAGGCGCGACGAGGGCGGGGTTACCCACAATGTACGTCGCGACAGGAAGCCCGATATTGTTCGAGTTGAGGTACAGACTATTAAGAGCTCCTATAGTGGTTTCTGCTGGAGAAAGCTTGAAAAAGATGGCGTTGAGGATTATAAAAATTACGCCGACGATGACAGCGGAGAAAAATGCGACGAGAATGGTCGGATGGAAAATTTCTCCTAACTTTTCTTTTGACAATATCGCAAACATGAGGCAGGGGCTGGAGACGAAAAAGCTGACTCGATTCAAGACATATTGTGCTGAATCTCCCCCAATATGCATACGTGCAGCGACATATCCCGTAGCGATAACAATCCCGATGACGGCAAACCCCTGTAACGCGCTTAACAATCCCATAATCACATAGTGCCACGCGAAGAGCTCTGACGTGCGACATCGTTTACGATATGAGTATGAACGATTTTGCACAGCTTGACGAGCTTATGACAACCATCATGCATCAGTATTCTGTTTCTGACAGTGAAACTGAGCTTGCTGATTGGGTAGAAAAGTATCTTGATGCTCGTCCATGGCTTGAAGTGCACCGTATGGGAGATACGGTTGTAGCATCGACACATTTTGGCAAATCTCAGCGAGTCATCCTTGCGGGGCATATTGATGTAGTACCCGTGATTGATAACTTCCCTCCTCAACTTTTAGAACCTGGCAATGGGAAAATTCGTAAGGAGATCCGCGAAGCATATCCTCAGTCTTCTGTGATATGGGGGCGCGGAGCTACAGATATGAAGGGCAGCGATGCGACTTTCCTTTATCTTGCTGATATATTAAATGGCGCGGATAAGATTGCGTGCGACATCACATATATCTTCTATGACCATGAAGAAGTCGAAGCGAGCAAAAATGGTCTCGGAAAGGTGGTCAACGCTCACCCAGAATGGATTAGTGGTGATTTCGCAGTTATTGGTGAGCCGAGTAACGGCTTAATTGAAGGTGGATGCAACGGTACCATGCGTTTCGACATCATTACTCACGGTATAGCAGCTCACTCTGCTCGCGCATGGATGGGGGATAATGCTATCCACCACGCTGCGCGCGTGCTACGTACTCTCGACGAGTATGAGCCTGACACAATTACCGTAGACGGTCTAGAATATCGCGAAGGTCTCAATGCGACCATGATTTCAGGTGGCGAGGGGACCAATATAATCCCGCAAGAGTGCCGCATCCATGTCAACTATCGATTTGCTCCAGATAAGAGTATCGCCGAGGCCAAAGCGCTCCTCATGGGACAATCCTGTGCCAGCAGAAGTGGGGTAGGGAAAGGCGTATTTCGAGCTGATGGTGGTTTGTTCGAAGGCTACGACATTGAGATGAAGGATGAATCGGCTGGCGCTCGTCCGGGGTTGGATAACCCAGTAGCATCACATCTCGTTCAACTCGTGTACAAACGTACAGAGAAGATGCCGACGGCGAAGTTCGGCTGGACGGACGTTGCAAGGTTGAGCACGTTAGGCATCCCCGCAGTAAATCTCGGCGCGGGAGATCCTCTACTTGCGCATAAAAGTGATGAGCAAATCGCAGTACAGGCGTTGCACGAGTACGCTCAGCTCCTTCTCGTATGGCTCGCTGATACGCGTGTGGTAAACTCGTGATAGTGGTTCTGCGCGAACCGCGCCGCTGAGCGTTGACCCCGTGTCTTGGTGAGGTAAAGACAGGTGATGGCGTCCGCGAGGCATAGACAGACTTTTTAACCGTTTATATACGTGGACATAAGGTGCGTATATGGACATGACTTGTAAAGCAGGCGCAGCTGCTTGACTGGGAGACGACCGTGTCTGAAAACAAAAATCAGGAACCACCACGTCTTGGTCGCCGCACAAATCAAGGCTCTCGCCGCGTTGTGCGTGCTACTGGAGCGAAAGATTCCCAAGTTACACAGATTTCGCAGCCTTCTTTGAAGGCTACTGCAGACCCTACAGAGCAATCTCTTAAGCAAGACTTAACGTCACAGCGCACCCCTCATCCCCTTTCCTTAACAAAGCAAAAGGCTGTGCGTGAAGTAGAAGCACCACAGAGTCAGGTTTCTGCGCGCCGGAGCTCTCAGCGATACAAGCGAAACGCTCAGCAGGAGCGTATCGCCGATGAATTATTTGTTGACAAAGGCATAGAAATTGCTGATGAAGTAGCTTACGATGCACACGGTGAGAAAGAAACCACTCAAGTTAAGGTTGCTAAGGCTCAAGAGAGCCGGGACCATGACCGTTCTAATGTCGTCCTTGAGCTTCCTGAACCGCGCATACGTAAGCGCAAGCAATCCGAAGATTCACGCGCTCGCAGTGAGCAGCTACGCACTATCATATTTGAAAACCACGCAGAAAATAGTGGCAAGGTTGATACTACTGGTCGTAGAGACAGCGACAGCTTTGATAACGCGCATGAAGAGAACCGTGAGGATACTGTACGTAGCCGTTCGCGCCGAGCACATGCTGCTGTAAGTCAGATGCTAGAGTTTTCATCTTCGGAAACTACCCACGAAGAAACTCGCACTCCAGAAGATTTCGCAGGGCGTACTCATCTCGGGCGCCCAAATCCTATGATGAGCCTTCTCTTCCAAGCGCCTGTTATTCCGTCGCGACCGCAAACACAGAATGCTTCCGAGACGGAAGAAGACAACGAAGGTTCTCATGATGATGCGAATCGTCGAAGCCGTAGGAACCGCCGTAATCATCACGAACATGCCGATGAGGTAATGGATACTATCTCCCAGGCTCTCGATGAGACCGAGCGTAAACGCTCCCGTGATGAGGGAGAGGATAGCTCGGATATGCGCGAGCAGGAGGCTACGTCTCGTCGTACTCGTCGAAGCCGTCGCTTGAATGCTGAGGAGCGTCGCGCTGCCGCAGAAGTTGAAGCTATCGAGCATGACATTGACTTTGATGATATATCATATGAGCCAATTGAAGATGAAAGCAAGGGCGAATCAAACGATGATGAACGCGAGGCTCGTCGCCGTCGCAATCATCGTAGCTCCACGTCAATCATGCACGATGATGACGAGGATGAGTCGTTTACGACTCGCCGTCGTCGTCGCCGCCGCGGAGCAAAGAACACTGAAGATGAATCTCATGATTCAGAGGATACTGCATCAGACGTAGTAGTAAATTCGCGCTCGCGTAAGCAGCAATACATTGACGAGATTACTGATATAGAAGGCTCGACAAGGCTTGAGGCAAAACGCCAGCGCCGTCGGGACAACCGTCGTGATCGAAACCGTCAGGCAGCTCTCATCACGGAGCAAGACTTCCTCGCGCGACGTGAGGTAGTAAATCGCATCATGGTTGTGCGTGAACGCGGAACTCATACTCAGGTGTCCGTCATTGAGGATGATGTGCTTGTAGAGCACTATATCTCTGACATCGCTGAAGTTTCAGCGGTTGGAAATATTTACCAAGGTCGTGTACAGAATGTTCTTCCTTCGATGGAAGCAGCATTCGTAGATATCGGTCAGGCTCGTAACGGTGTACTTTACGCAGGCGAAGTTAACTGGGATGCCACGCGACTCGAAGGCCAGCCACGACGCATGGAGCATGCTTTCAAGTCGGGAGATCCTGTCCTCGTGCAAGTTACGAAGGATCCTATAGGACACAAGGGAGCTCGTTTGACCTCGCAGGTGACTCTTGCAGGGAGGTTCTTGGTCCTTGTGCCGTCTGGAGGTATGACTGGAGTCAGTCGCAAACTTCCCGAACGTGAACGTGCGCGCTTGAAATCTATCGTCTCTAAGGTGGCACCAGAAGAGATGGGCGTCATCATTCGTACAGCCGCTGAGGGTGCTTCTGAAGAAGCAATTATCAAAGACCTCGAGCATTTGAAGCACCAGTGGGAGCATATCTCTCAGCAACTTGACGAGTATAAAAACTCGAAGAAGCCGCACCTGCTTCAAGGTGAGCCAGACGTCGTTATTCGAGTCATTCGCGATATTTTCAACGATGACTTTAAGAAACTCGTCGTTGAGGGTGAAGATGTGTACAACCGCATTCGCGAGTATATCGAGGCAGCTGCTCCAGACTTACTTGACCGTGTGGAGCAGTGGGATCCTCAAGATCATCAGGGCAAAGACGTCTTTGACCGCTGGCAGATTGACTCACAGTTACGTAAGGGGATGGAGCGCCAAGTTTACTTGCCATCCGGTGGCTCGCTTGTTATTGATCGTACTGAGGCTATGACTACTATCGACGTGAATACCGGTCGATTTATCGGTAAAGGTAAGTCGCTCGAAGAGACAGTAACGCGATGCAACTTGGAAGCTGCAGAAGAAGTTGTACGTCAGCTGCGTTTGCGCGATATCGGCGGTATGGTCATGATTGATTTCGTCGATATGGTCATGCCTGCAAATCGTGATTTGGTGCTCCGCCGACTTGTAGAGTGTCTCTCACGAGATCGCACAAAGCATCAAGTCGCAGAAGTGACTTCTCTTGGCTTAGTCCAGATGACTCGTAAGCGTGTGGGGCAAGGACTCGTAGAGGCATTCTCTGAAGAATGCCCGACGTGTGGTGGTCGCGGATTTATCCTGCACGATGAGCCTACCGTGAACTCTCATGCTGATGATCCATATGCTATGAAGGGCGGAGATCCATTCGTCAAAACAAATAAGCATGGTCACAGTGTGTACAACCATGTTAATGATTCTGGTGATTCGTCGACAGTCCATGACCACGAAGATTTACTCAGTACGACTGAAGAGGTAAAGAACTCTATGGCTGCAATTGCCGCAGCTGGTGCTGTGTCTTCGAATAGCAAGGATAGCAAAGACAATAAGAGCAATGAGGATAACGATAGTGCAAGTTCTCTCGATAGCCCCAATGCTCTCAATAGTTCAAAGAGCGATAGTCCAAAGGAAGAAGTAGAGTAGCAAGTCCAGTGTGTTTCGTGATTTGACGGAATTCAAGTTATGCAATACATTAGATAGTTGGTGTCTTGTGAACGACCTGAGCGTGATGCTCAGAGCAGTGTTTAGAAGATGAAACGATAAAGCTTTTAAGAGGCAAAGGTAAGAACATGTACGCTATTGTGAAAGCCGGCGGCCACCAGGAAAAGGTCGAGGTAGGCGACGAATTTACCGTCAACCGTCTTGATGCAAAGAAGGGCGATACCGTAGAGTTCCCTGTTGCACTCGTAGTTGATGGTTCTCAGGTAACCCTCGCGGCTAAGGATTTGGCAAAGGTTTCTGTCAAGGCAGAAGTTATTGACGACGAAGCTAAGGGTCCAAAGATTAACATCCAGAAGTTCAAGAACAAGACTGGTGTAGCACGCCGTAAGGGTCACCGCCAGAAGTTGACTGTTCTTAAGGTAACCTCCATCGCTTAATGCGGTAAGAGAACCCGAATTCATTCTTTCGAAAGGAATTAGTCATGGCACATAAGAAAGGTGCGGCAAGTACCCGCAACGGTCGCGATTCGAATCCTCAATACTTGGGTGTAAAGAAGTTTGGCGGCGAAGCAGTAGTAGCAGGCAACATCATCGTTCGCCAGCGCGGTACTAAGTTCCATGCAGGTCAGAACGTTGGTCTCGGCAAGGATCACACTCTCTTTGCTCTCGCAAACGGTACTGTGAAGTTCGGTACTCGTCATGATCGCAAGGTTGTAGACGTTATTTCCGAGTAGTTCGGAAATGGTATAGAGCCGCGCCCGTTTGAGCGCGGCTTTTTGCATATAGAGCGGTTTTATGCTGCAAGCAAGATTCTAAGGATGAGGATATGAGTGACTTTGTAGATCGCGTCACTGTACACGTCAAGGGTGGCGACGGTGGTAATGGCGCAGCGTCAATTCGCCGTGAGAAGTACAAGCCACTGGCAGGCCCTGACGGTGGTGATGGTGGTGACGGTGGAAGTGTCATCGTTGTCGCAGATCCCAATACGACATCGTTGCTCGACTACCGCTTTATGCCACACCGTAGTGCACCGAATGGGACTATGGGCAAAGGTGATGATAAAGACGGTTCGCAGGGTGCTGACCTCATCCTTCCTGTTCCTGTCGGGACGGTTATATTCTCTTCAAAGCGCGTATCTCACGGTGATAGTGCAGCCACTGGGCGTACAGATACTGTCATCTCAGCGGCAAAACATAAGAATGATGAGATGCTTGCTGACTTGGCGCATGAGGGTGACCGTTATGTCGTGGCACAAGGAGGTGTCGGCGGGCTAGGGAACCGTTCGCTGGCAAATAAGCAGCGTCGTGCTCCAGGTTTTGCATTGCTTGGTGAGCCCGGTGAAGAGCGCGACGTAATTTTTGAATTAAAATCCATTGCAGACGTAGCGCTCGTAGGGTATCCATCCGCTGGTAAGTCCTCCCTCGTTGCAACTCTTTCTGCTGCGCGACCAAAAATCGCAGATTATCCTTTCACGACGTTAGTTCCTAATCTCGGAGTAGTTGACACAGGTGATAAGCGTTTTACGATAGCGGACGTTCCGGGACTGATTCCGGGAGCTGCTCAGGGTAAAGGGCTAGGACTTGAGTTCCTTCGCCATATTGAACGCACCGAAGTTATTGCTCACGTGATTGATTGTGCAACTCTAGAGGCAGATCGTGACCCTATGAGTGATTATGAGGCACTAGAAAATGAACTAGCGCAGTACGCTGACCAACTCGACATACCGTTAGGAGCTATTCCGCTTACTCAGCGTCCTCGCATCATTATCTTAAACAAGGCAGATGTTCCTGAAGCTAAGGAGCTCGCAGAGTTCGTGAAACCAGACTTTGAGAAGCTTGGGCTTAAGGTATTCATCATTTCGACTGCATCCCATGAAGGTCTCAAGCAACTTACCTATGCATTAAGCACTATGGTCGAAGAGGCACGTGCCCAGATTAAAGTACAGACCGAGCAAGCTAGCGAAGAACGTATAGTGATCCGCCCATTGGAGCGTAAGCGTCGCAGCCCAAAGGAAGTGGGCTTAGGCTACGACTTCGAGATCGTGCGCGAACAAGATCATGATGGGCACTTCTGGTTTACTGTGACTGGCGACAAACCTGAGCGCTGGGTACGCCAAACGAACTTTGATAATGAAGAGGCGGTAGGTTATCTTGCAGATCGACTTGCGCGCTTGGGGGTAGAAGATGCTTTGCGCGCGAAAGGCGCTCGTGTAGGCGACGAGGTACATATCGGACGAGGAGAAAGCGCCGTAGCATTTGATTGGGATCCAACCATTCAGGCCGGTGCTGAGATGCTTGACGGAGGCCCACATTCCCGCCGTGGGCACGACGTTCGTCTCGAGGAAGCAGAAGGGCTGAACCGTCGTCGTACGAATAGCGAACGTCGCCGTCAGTATCATGAATGGATGGATGCGAAAACCGCAGTTCGCGAAGCAATGGCTGCTGAGCGAAAGACGGGGCACTGGGCAGATCCGACTCGTAATGATGACCCGGAAGGTGCTCAGGACTTCCTTAAGCAGTTTGACGACAACAGCGAGAGCAACACGAACGTGACTAGCACAGGTGACGAGGTATGAATGAATCCCAAACTCGTGACAAGATTCGCTCCGCGCACACGATTGTAGTTAAGGTCGGTTCAAGCTCATTAACGTCGAAGGCTGGTCTTTTGGACCCCGGGAAATTGTCGAGACTCGTAAGCGCACTATGTGCGGGTATACAGTCTGGAGCGCGCATAGTTCTTGTGTCCTCAGGATCTGTGGCTGCTGGACTAAGGCCGTTGGGTTTCGACAGTCGTCCAGATGACTCGGTATCTCGTCAAGCTGCCGCATCGGTAGGTCAAGGTCTGCTCATGGCGGAGTATGAGAAGGCGTTCTCGCGATTTGGCATAAGAGTTGGGCAAGTGTTGATGTCTGCCTCAGATACGATGAGGTCGTCGCGTTATCGCAATGTGCACAACACCATTGAACGACTTCTTGAGTTGGGGGTCGTGCCTATCGTCAACGAAAATGACACTTTGGTGACGTCTGAAGTCAAGTTTGGCGACAATGATCATCTCAGCGCTCTCGTAGCGCAAATTGCTAGGGCACAAGCTCTAGTTATCCTTTCTGACGTTGATGGACTTTATACGGCTCCTCCTACTAATCCGCACGCAGTGCGTAGGACGTTCGTTAAAAATGCTATTCGTGATGTTGATGATTCCAGCATTTCTGGTGCAGGATCTGCCGTGGGGACGGGCGGAATGGTGACAAAGATTGATGCCATACGCATCGCTACAGCCTCAGGAATCCCTTGCCTTTTGACCTCGACGCGTAATACAGGTCCAGCGGTTATGGGCGACTGCGTGGGCACGGCGTTCGCTCCTCTGCGCGAACGAGTAAGTTCACGGCGACTGTGGATAGGGTACGCTTCTCACCCGCAAGGAACTATCGTGGTAGACGACGGAGCGGCTCGCGCTATCTTGACGGGGAAACCAAGCCTGCTTGCAGTAGGCACTCTTGGTGCGGAAGGTGACTTCTCTGCCGGAGCTCCCGTGTGGGTAGCTGATGAGTCGGGACGTAGGATTGCTCGTGGTCTTTCAGCATTTGATTGCGATGACATCGTGTCGCTTGCAGGCAAAAATACTGAGCAGATTGAGCGTTTTCTCGGATCTGAATTTGCGCGTCCCATTATTCATAGAGACGATTTGGTTCTCGTAAATGGAGCGCAATAAACTGTGCATTATGGCACAGTTAAGCACTCGTATCACGAACGTGGCACCATCCGCCACCCTTGAAGTCGATTTGAAGGCAAAGGCGCTCAAAGCACAGGGCGTGGATATCATCGGTTTTGGTGCTGGAGAGCCGAACTTTCCTACGCCTTCGCCAATTGTGGAGGCTGCTGTAGAAGCTGCACGCGATGCAAAAAATCATCGTTACACTGCTACTCCGGGGCTTCCGGAGCTTCGAGAAGCTATAGCGCAAAAGACGAAGCGTGATAGTGGATATGATGTAAATCCAAGCCACATCGTGGTAACGAATGGCGGGAAACAAGCGGTATATTCCAGTTTCCAAGTAATCCTTGACGAGGGTGATGAAGTTATCGTTCCTACGCCGTGCTGGGTTACGTACCCTGAAGCTATTAAGCTCGCAGCAGGTACCCCAGTTGAAGTTTTTGCGGGTGCAGAGCAGCGTTTTGAACCTACCATTGAACAAATCGAAGCTGCTCGAACTGAGAAAACCAAAGCGATTATCGTAAACTCTCCCAATAATCCAACTGGCGCAGTATGGTCAGCTGAAACTTTGAAAGCAATCGCTCGTTGGGCTATCGAGCATGACGTATGGGTTATCACAGATGAAATCTATGAACACATGATTTACGATGGCAAAAAGACTGACTATATCGGTGCTCTCGTGCCTGAAGTTCGTGATAGACTCATCGTGCTTAATGGTGTAGCAAAGACGTATGCCATGACTGGGTGGCGCGTAGGCTGGCTCATCGGTCCTGAAAATGTGGCCAAGGCAGTAGGGAAGCTCCAGGGACACTTGACATCTAACGTCTCAAATGTCCCGCAGCGCGCGGCGCTAGCAGCAGTGTCTGGAGATTTGACTGCTGTTGAGATGATGCGTGAGGCCTTTGATAAGCGTCGTCATGCAATTGTGAGTGCGCTTAACGATATGACAGGGGTGACATGCGCTCTTCCAGCTGGTGCTTTTTATGCGTTTGCTGATTTTTCGCGGCTTCTTGGCAAACCATTAGGCAAGAAGCAGACTGTCTGTGAAAATACGGTAGAGCTTGCAGCACTCATTCTCGATGAAGTACATGTGGCAGCGGTTCCAGGTGAAGGGTTTAGTGCACCGGGGTATATTCGTTTCTCTTACGCGCTCGCTGACGATGACTTGGCTGAGGGAATGCGTCGACTAAAGCAGTGGTTGGCGGCGTACGAAGGCTAGTGGTGGAGCAGCGGCTGGCAATGTTCGTTAAGTGGATGATGATGCGATTAGACGAAATCCCTAAATCGCGATAGACTAGACATTCGGCGGTTCGCCGCACGACATTGTCATTAGTCCGGAGGGCTTGTCACAATATAAAGGCAATCCTGTGGATTGTGTACGATGTACACGTAGACTTAGGGGTCTGGCGCAATTGGTAGCGCAACGGTCTCCAAAACCGTAGGTTGTGGGTTCGAGTCCCGCGGCCCCTGCTCATGCAGCGAGAGCTGCACACTTTGTAAAGTAAGGATTGCATCATGGCTCATACTGAGAGCAAAAAGGCTGCGAAAGTACGCAAGCCAAATGTTTTCGTTCGCATTGGTATGTTCATCCGTCAGATGTTCCAAGAGCTTTCTAAAGTGGTTGCTCCGTCCGGCAAGGAACTTCTTGGCTGGTCTGTTGCAGTATTTATCTTCGTTGTTTTGTTGATGGTGTTCATTACGGCACTGGATTATGGACTTGGCCAACTGATGGTCACACTTTTTGGCTAATGAGATTGAATTAGCCTATGGAATCGTAATCGTTTATTTGAATTTAGGTGTGATAGATAATCATGACTGAGAATATGGAAGACACGCAGGAAGAGCCTGTAGAGTCTGTAGAAGTATCAACAGATCCAGTTTCTACGGAAAATACTGAGAATACTGAGGAAGTTGTAGCTGACAGTGCAGCGGATAATGCGGCTGATGATCAGACTTCAGCGCAAGAGTCTAGCGATACAGATGATGATCTCGATCCCGGCGAAAAGGCAGTAGCTGATTTTTCTCGGTCTTTGCGTTCACTTGAGGGTAAGTGGTACGTGCTTCACACGTACTCCGGTTACGAGAAACGCGTGAAGATGAATGTAGAGTCTCGCGCAGCTTCTTTCGGTTTGGAAGACCAGATTTTCCAGGTGGAAGTACCTATGGAAGAGGTCGAGCAGCACACTGAAAAAGGCAAGAAGATCGTCAACCGCGTGCGTATCCCAGGCTATGTTTTGATTCGTATGTGGGATGATGAGGATGCTCGCCGTATCGTGCGCGAGACTGAGGGCGTGACTGGTTTTGTCGGTAATGGTGGCGAACCTGCACCGCTGACTCGCAAGGAAGTCGTCTCCATGATGGCGCCAATGATTCGCTCCGAAGCGCTCAAGGAAGCTGGAGACCAGCCAAATCGCAAGAAGGCACGTAAGATCGAAGTAAGCTTTACAGTAGGCGAATCGGTCACGGTTACCGATGGCCCATTCGCTACGATGCCGGCAGTTATCTCTGAAATTAACGCTGAAGCTCAAAAGCTTTCCGTGCTCGTATCTATCTTCGGTCGCGATACACCTGTAGAGCTAGGCTTCGAGCAGGTTGAAAAAATCGACTAAAAGATGTAGACGAGTTTTTACAAATCAGTTTTTTTGTCACTAATGGCGATGAAAATACCATTTTCATCGCCATTTTTTGTATAAAAGTATTAATATATAGCTGATGCTCTTGTTACGACTTGTAGCAAGGCAATAAAATCCGATTAATGGTTATAGAAGTTAATAGAGTAAAGAAGGAAAATAAATGACTGCACGAGTAAAAAGAGCCTGGGGGGGGGGTCGTCGCTGCTATCGCTGCGATGATGATGCTTTTCACTGGCTTTGCAATTCCAGCAGCGCATGCAGATGACACTACCGTGACGGTGCCTGTAAAAATTACGGTTCTCGATGAGAGCGATAAGCCTCTTGCGGGCGCAAAGGTAAAAGTTGTCGATACAAAAGACGGGAAAGTCGTCAAGGAGTGGACAAGTACTACGTCTGCAGAAGGACTTAATCTCGCCCCAGGAACATATAAGCTCACACAAACCGCGCCTAATGGCTATAAGGTAAAGGAAGCCGAAAAGACCTTTACTGTAGCTAGCCCGATTTCTAGCTCCGAAAGCGCAACTTTCACAAAGGTATATGCAGGTGAAGGCGTCCGTGGTGCTCACATTTTAGGTGATTTAACCGGTAAAGATAACGGCACTCATACCGTAGTGTATTGCTTTAACAAGACGCGAAAATTCCCAGTGAACGGCTCTACTTATACTCGCGTTAAGGGCGATGAGAATAACTTTGAGAATCTCGCAGCCCCAGGTCATAGCAATGATTTGTATAATAACGTAGCTCGCGTTATCTGGAACGGATATCCAAATGACGCTTCAGGAATTATGAAGAAGTATAACCTAACTCCTGACACCTTTGCAGGCATTACGCAGTGGGCTGTGTGGCACTATACTGATCCAAAGGAAGAACAGTACGTTGATTTGGACGAGGTTACTAATGAGTCTGAACCTGATGAGAAGGCTTATAAGGAACTGATTGAGAGTACAACACCTGCTCCACAGAACATGATTTTGGATATCTATAAGTCTGATAGTTCTAACTATCAGAATGCTGTAACTTCTCACTTCTACACTGCTGAAAATATGTCTTTGACAATTTCAGATGAAAAGACCGAGACACCAGAAACCCCTACACCTGAGACTCCAAAGCCAAACAAGCCAACTACGCCTTCAACCCCTACCCAGCCAAAGTCTGAGCAGCCAAAGCCACAAACTCCGACAAAGCCGGTAAACAACAAGGTTGTCAAGGAAAATAAGCCTGTGACCAAGCTTGCAACAACTGGTACAGATATCACCGTTATCGCAGCAGTAATGATGCTTCTTGCTCTTGCAGGTACAGGATTGGCAGTAACTGTAAAGCGAAACAAGTAAGTCGTTACACTCAAGGTGCGATATGCAAGACGATATGAAGACGGATACTGTACTTCACAGTATTGCCAAGTAAATTAAATATTTGTCGAGCAAATCAGGCATAATAATAAGGCTTACTAGCTTACTGGTTGGCGTGTGTTCATGCTGTAGAGTGTGAGCACACGCCAACTGCTGTAAAAAGATAAAACCGCGGGAGGGGTACGGCTTGTAGGTGAAAATCCTTAGCCTGCTCCGTCGAACCGCTGACAGAAAGAAGAACCATAAAATGGCTCCAAAGAAGAAAGTCTCAGCACTCATCAAGCTGCAGATTGCTGCAGGCAAGGCAAATCCTGCTCCGCCACTGGGTCCTGCATTGGGTTCCCATGGCGTGAACATCATGGACTTCACCAAGGCATACAACGATGCTACTAAGGATAAGATCGGTCAGATCATCCCAGTAGAAATCACTGTATATGAAGATCGCTCCTTCACCTTCGTGCTGAAGACTCCTCCAGCAGCAGAACTTCTTCGTAAGGCAGCTGGCGTGGATAAGGGTGCGGGCAACCCACTTACCACAAAGGTTGGTTCCGTAACCAAGGCACAGGTACGCGAAATCGCTGAAACTAAGATGGCTGACTTGTCTGCTCGTGATATCGAAGCAGGTATGAAGATCATCGAGGGTACTGCACGTTCTATGGGTATCACCGTAACCGACTAATTTTATCCACTTGAGCAGGAGGGCAAACGCTTGCCCAGACTGCGACTGCTAAGGAGAAGCAGATGACAAAGCGTTCACGCAAGTATCGCGAAGCTGCCGAAAAGGTAGATCGCTCTAACCTTTACACCGCTGAAGAAGCTATCGCATTGCTCAAGAGCATGCCAGCTCGCGGTTTTGATGAAACCGTTGAGGCTACATATAACCTCAACGTTGACCCACGCAAGGCAGACCAGCTTATCCGCGGTACTGTTAATTTGCCAAATGGAACTGGTAAGACCGCTCGCGTAATCGTGTTTGCACGTGGTCCTCAGGCTACAGCAGCTGTTGAAGCTGGTGCAGATGAGGTCGGCGATGCAGAACTCATCGAAAAGGTATCTAAGGGCTACACTGATTTCGATGCAGTGGTAGCAACTCCAGATATGATGGGTCAAGTAGGTCGCCTTGGCCGTGTGCTCGGTCCTCGTGGTTTGATGCCAAACCCTAAGACCGGTACCGTGACTATGGATGTAGCAAAGGCTGTGTCTGATATCAAGGGCGGTAAGATTGAGTTCCGCGTTGACAAGCATGGCAATTTGAGCTTCATCGTCGGTAAACTCAGCTTTACTGAGGAAGCTCTTGCAGAGAACTTCCGTGCTGTAGCTGACGAGATTCGCCGCTTGAAGCCAACTACTGTAAAGGGTCGTTACATCACTAAGGTCACCATGACTTCTACCATGGGTCCTGGCATCCCACTGGACTTGGCTCCATTGGCTGCATAGTTGCGTAAAAACGTATATATCGTAACCTATACACGATAAGAACCGTCTGCCAAGTCCTCACGAGAGGATGGACAGACGGTTTTCTTTATATCTTTACGGTCATGCCACACGTTATGCTAGAAGGCATGAAACAGCCGTATATTTCTCTGCATGATGGCAATCGTATTCCGCAAATTGGTGCGGGAGTATTGCGCATTGATAATGGCGACGTAGCTCGCGTCGTCGAAGATGCTCTTGAAGTGGGGTATCGCCATATTGATACTGCGGCAGGGTACGGTAACGAAGAGGGCGTGGGTCTCGGCCTTGAGCACGCTGGATTTGCAAAAGGTGTGAACCGAGAGCATTTATGGCTCACGACGAAGTTACGCGATTCTCAGCAAGGATATGACAGCGCGTTGCGTGCTTGTGAGAGCCAGCTCAAACTCCTTAGAGTGGATTATCTTGACATGTACATGATTCACTGGCCAACTCCGTTTGACTGGCGCAGTGAGGAGACGTGGAAAGCCTTTACTCAATTGCGCGACGCGGGAGTTATAAAGACTCTCGGCGTGTGCAACTTTATGCCGAGTGACCTTGATCGACTGTATACCGCGACGGGCGAGTATCCTGCGGTTAATCAGATAGAACTTCACCCTACCTTCCAGCAGCAAGAAGTGGTGGACTATTGTGTGCAGCATCACATTGCGGTACAGGCGTACTCTCCTATGGCTCGCGGAGCAGACCTGACCGCTGGAGGAGAAAAGCTCATCAAGATTGCGGAGGATCATGATGCTACTGTAGCCCAGGTGATTTTGGCGTGGCACTTGGAGAAGGGGACCATCATTATCCCTAAGTCTGTGCACAAGACCCGGTTGAAAGAGAACTTTGAATCAATGCATGTAGAGTTGACCCGTAGCGAGATGGAATATATCGATTCTTTGGATACCCATGAACGAGCTGGTCACGATCCTGCTACGTTCTCGTACAGCTGACAGCGCGCACAGCAACATTAGGGGAGAAGCAAGTATATAAGCGGAATGTGGATAACTCGCCTTCCTGCGGAGACGAGCAAGCTGCTTTCTAGCCTGCTACCATAAGTTTCATGACTAAAGGCAAGAGAAATCGACTCACATATCGCTCGAAGAGCACGCGTTCGGTGTGGAACGTTCTCGTGAGTGCTGCCGTATTTCTCGGTGTCATCATAGGTCTTGCTCTCCCGTACTTCAGTAAAACCATTGCACGCACTACTGGTAGCTATACGGCAACGGGAGATGCGGCACAAACGCTCCAAACCTTACAGGTCGTGGATAACCCGCACCCTCAAGGTCACTATAATCGCGATGATTTCGGTTTTCGTGAGACAGACACAGATGGAGATGGCTGTGATGTACGCGAAGACGTGCTCGCGCGTGATTTGCAAGACGTGAAGTACAAATGGCCAAGTACGTGCAAAGTGCGCTCAGGTGTTTTGCACGATCCTTATACAGGTACAACCATTAACTTTGTGCGTGGCAAAAACACGAGTAGCGCGGTACAGATTGATCATGTGGTAGCGTTGCGCAATGCGTGGCGGTCGGGCGCGTATAAATGGGATCATGCGAAGAAAGTCCAATATGCGAACGACATGTATAATTTACTTGCCGTTGACGGTCCAGCCAATCAAAATAAGGGCGATGGCTCTGCTGACCAGTGGATTCCAGACAATAAGTCTTACGCATGCGCGTACGTTGCGCGTCAGATTGGCGTCAAAGCGAGGTACAATCTTACTGTGACTACAAACGAGAAGGATGCTATGATGCTGATCCTGCATGGCTGTTCGGGCCAAGCAGTACCTCAGCAATAATTGAACGCGCCTTTTCGCAACCTGAGATAGTTGCTTTGGGAGTATAAAACTCCGTTTTCTCTATGAGGTAAATAGTTTTTAGTTATAGCGGTGTATCACTATAACTGTATGCCACGTCCCGTGTGTTGTCAAAAGGCTCGTTTTACCGTTAGCAAGCGTAACAGTAACAAACAATTTCAATATGAACAACAACGATATTGTAAAAGCTCTGAGTAGCAGCATTAAGGAGGTGTCCATATGAATTGGAACTTTGTCATCGAAGAGATTCCTGTGTTTGCACGAGCTCTTCTCGTCACACTTAATGTGTCATTGTGGGGCATTCTCCTCTCACTTATCATAGGCATCGCTATATCGAGCATTGAAGTAGCGCGCATACCGGTCGTGTATCATATCGCGCGCGTTTATGTCGAGCTCAGCAGAAACACCCCACTCCTCGTGCAACTGTATTTCATCTACTTTGCTTTACCAAAGCTTGGAGTACGGTGGGATGCTACACAGTCAGCGATAGTAGGTCTCGCATTTTTAGGTGGCTCATATATGGCTGAAGCATTGCGTGCAGGGTTATCCGCAGTTCCAGAAGCGCAGAGAGAATCAGCCTATATGCTGGGGTTCTCGCGAGTTCAAACGTTCAGCAGAGTAATTGTGCCGCAGGCGCTGAGCACAGCGATGCCAGGTTTGATAGCAAATGTTATCTTCCTAATTAAAGAGTCATCCGTGGTTTCTGCAATTGCGCTGGCAGATATCATGTATGAGACAAAAGACGTGATGGGCAATGATTACAACACATATGAAGCTTTACTTTTGCTCGTACTGTCGTACCTCATCGTGTTGCTACCGATTTCGTTAATTGGTGCATGGTTGGAGAAGAGGTTTGATTATGCAAGGAATTAATATTCTTTTCGAACCGTCTGTGATGCCTCGTCTTGCAGAAGGGCTCCTCGTCACAGTATGGATTGCAGCAGTATCCGTCCTCGGTGCGCTTCCGCTGGGACTCCTTGTCGGGTGGCTCATGACGGTCAAGAATCCTATCATTCGCGTAATCATGCGCATCTATCTTGATTTTATCCGTATCATGCCTCAGCTTGCATTGCTCTTCATTGTTTACTACGGCTTTGCTCGTGCGTGGAATATCAATTTTGATGCGACGACGGCGACCGTACTTGTTTTCATCTTGTGGGGCGGCGCAGAGCTTGGCGATTTGGTACGTGGTGCGCTGACATCCATCTCTGATATTCAGCGAGAAAGTGCATATATGTTAGGACTTACCACGTGGCAGAGTTTCTTGTATGTGATACTGCCTCAAGCGCTGCGTAGACTCGTGCCAAGCTCTGTAAACCTTGCTACACGAATTGTCAAAACAACATCACTAGCAGTTTTGCTTGGCGTTGTAGAGCTCATCAAGGTAGGGCAGCAAATTATCGATGCAAACCGTATGCAATATCCGCAAGGGGCGTTGTGGATTTACGGTGTCATCTTCTTCATGTATTTCTTCATCAGCTGGCCGTTGTCATTGGTAGCTCGATATTTGGAAAAAAGGTGGTCTCATGACTAAAGATTCCGTGGTGACATTTACGAATGTTATTAAGCGCTATCCGAAAGTAGAAAAGCCGGTACTTGACGGGGTGTCTTTGAGTGTCCCCCGCGGCAAGGTCACTGTCGTACTCGGCCCCTCAGGCTCTGGAAAATCTACACTACTGCGAACTGTGGCAGGACTTGAAGACATCCAGGGAGGAACGATATCGCTGGACGGTAATGTTATTGCTTCAGAAAAAATGACGGGTGCAAGACGTTCTCAGGAGATACGCACGCGCATTGGCATGGTGTTTCAAAGCTATGACCTCTTTCCTCACAAAACTGTGCTTGGAAATGTCATGATGTCGCCTATCCTCGTGCAGAAGCGAAAGAAAGAAGAGGTTAGGGAAGAAGCATTGCAGCTTCTTGATCGCGTAGGCCTCCAAGATCGAGCCAACGCGAAACCTCATGAGCTTTCTGGTGGACAGAGGCAACGCGTGGCAATCGCACGTTCTCTTATCATGCACCCTGATGTCATGCTCTTCGACGAGGTGACTGCTGCGCTCGACCCAGAGATGGTCCATGAAGTGCTCAACGTCATCGTCGAACTTGCAGACTTGGGCATGACCATGATGATAGTGACACATGAGATGGAATTCGCTCGTGCTGTCGCCGACCATATAGTACTTCTCGAAGATGGCGGAATTGTCGAAGAATCGTACGATTCAGAGGCATTTTTCACGCACCCAGAGACTGAACGTGCACAGCAGTTCTTGCGCACATTTGAGTTTGAGCGTTCGCGCTCGCAGAAAAAATAAAGTGAGAAATAACACAGAGAAAAGAAAGAAAGGAGACACCATGACGTTCGCCAAGGTGTTCAATGATATTCAACGTCAGACTCGCGCGGTACTTGCAGGTATTGCAGCGATAACATTGACAGCTGGTCTGGCAGCATGCGCGCCTCACGTGTCTGGCGGCTCCAGTTCAGGCAGCGCTTCTTCCGCGTCTTCGTCGACCCGAACTCTCGATGACATTAAAAAGTCCGGTGTGCTTAAAGTAGCTGTCTTCTCTGATAAAGCACCTTTTGGCTACGTCGATAGCAAGGGCAAGTATCAGGGGTATGATGTGTACTTCGCTCAGAGGCTGGCAAAGGATCTCGGAGTAAAAATCGAGTATACGTCGGTTGATCCGGCTGCTCGCGTCGATGTATTGACGTCGAATAAAGTCGATATCACTCTTGCAAACTTCACTGTAACTGATGAGCGCGCGCAGAAGGTTGATTTTGCACTGCCTTATATGAAAGTAGATTTGGGCGTAGTATCTCCGACGGCAAAGAACATCACTGATGTCAGCCAGCTCAAGGGGAAGACTCTTATCGTAGCGAAGGGTACGACTGCTGAAGCCTACTTTGAAAAGAATCATCCAGAGATAAATCTGCAAAAGTATGACCAGTACGCTGATGCATACAACGCTTTGCTGGACGGGCGAGGTGATGCTTTCTCTACGGATAACACTGAGGTGCTCGCATGGGCAAAAGCAAACAAAGGCTTTAAGGTGGGCATTACAGAGTTAGGCGATACAAGCACTATCGCGCCGGCTGTGAAGAAAGGGAACAAGACTCTTCTCGACTACATTAATAAAGAAATAAAGTCTCTCGCATCAGAAAACTTCTTCCATAAGGATTATGAAGCGACGCTCAAGCCTGTATATGGCGATGAAGTAAAGCCAGATGCCATTGTAGTCGAGGGTGGTAAGCTCTAGACTTACGTGCCACATTAGTACCGTTGCAGTGGGTGTGAGCCGATTTAGTTCAGCTCGCACCCACATGCTTTAGCAGCAATATCATTCATTATTGAATAAGTTTTTCTACGTGGCCCATCATCTCAGCGGGACTTCCCATACCTACAATTTTCATATTTTCCACAAGGATGATTTTGTTGACATGATGCATAATTCCAGAGTCTAATCGATGAGATACATAGATATAGCCGCAGAGTTCTTCGTCTAACTTTTCTTCGATATTTCTTATCGTTTTTATATCGAGTCCAGCTGTGATCTCGTCTAATATGCCAAACTGAGCGGAATATACGAAGAAATGTGCGAGCAGGATTCGTTGCTTTTCGCTGCCGGACAATGTCGTGAGATTGTCATTGATTTCATAGCTCAACCCGTGTTCGTTAACCTAATGAAGAATTTGTGCCTTCTCGCAGGCTGCAAGTATTTCTTCATCGGTAGTTGCTGGGTTGAAAAGAGCAATGTTGTCGCGTATAGATGCGTTGAATATGTGACCAGATTGTGCGACATGGCCTACGCGAATATCCTCACTATCTATAGTTGAGTCAAACATTAAAGAGTTCTCTAAATATCGGGAATCTGCGTGTACAAGATTTTTGACGAGCGTTGATTTACCAGCGCCACTTTTGCCTATGACCAGATACTTTTTGTGTGGATCAATCACAATGTGATTATGTACTTCGCTGGTGTCTATCGCTTGTGTGAGAGATGACTTAAACGACGACACGACCTCTTTCAGTGTTTCGCGCCCGGCGTTGTACTGAGCGTAGAGCCCGGAGGCGTAAAATAGAGGAACAGAGATACTCCCAGCAAGTGAAGAAAATGCTACTATCTGTGCTACGTTCATCCGTGAATTAAGGATAAGGATACCGCCCACAATCCACACACCAAAATGAAGAATGTGGCTTAAACAGTCATTTATGGCATCAATATCTTTTTGAACGTGAGCATCACGATTAGCATCTCGAATCCATCTTTCATTGGATAAGTGGTACCTGATATTGACGAATTTATCCGCTGCATACATTTTCCAATCTGTAAATCCGTGAAGTAAATCTGAAGCTGAAGCGTTCAAATCATTCGTACTGTGCATGAGCTGGTTTCGTGCATACTCTACTCGTTTTTTTGAGACGATTGGCGAAAGCGCGAGCGGTAGGCACAACACTATAGCTACTATGCCGAGGAGAGGATTGATGAAGAGAATGGTCACAGCTGCACTTATAACTGACAGAACAGATAAAAAGCTCATAAAACGACATCAATGACATCGAGTTTGATAGAGTCTACTTGAACTGTCAGATTAGATAAGTATGTATCTGCGTTCTGATTATTAAATTGCGACACTGAGGTTGCATTAAGTTGTGCAAATAAATCTTCGCGCAGTTGACAAGTGATATGGTTTGCATACTCCTCTGCGGTGGATTGTCGCGCAAAATAAATAACTGCTTGGATAGGTAAGTATATGCAAATAATGCACACTAGAACCCAGAATTGATTCCATGCAGCATTCTGCACTGCATCGATAAGACCTTGCAGCAAGAGAGCATCGCCAGTCATAAAAAGAGCAAGCATAATCGTGAGAATGATGAGAGCGTAAAATTTCTTCTTATCTACGGTCCATTAATCAACCTTGGGCCTCTTTTTATACTCGCAGCAGGTAATTATACTTTTCCATTGAGGGTCTAAAATACGGGATTTAATGCGTTCGATTCGAAATCTGAATATAGCATTGCAAAGAATGAAATTCAGAATATTAACCTGATTGTGAGATAGGGAGCAACGTCCAAAACTACTAGTGAGGACAGTCGATTGCAAATTGTAAAGCAAAAAAGAAAGAAGCCGACGAGTCCAAGAGAAGAGGGTTAATAGAGGATTATCGCCGGCTTCCATAAATATAACAATCAGTGTCCAGGTTTGCAAGCTTCTATAGAAAAATTATGCTCAAAACTGATATAAAGATTGAAATTAAGCCCGTTTACGGCGTGTTGACAATTACTAGGGTGTGTCACAATATGGCAGAGCCATAAGAGCGAAAAGACATTCGCAAAACTGCGCGTTCGGCATATGTGTCTAGTAAAATAGGAGCACACATAGATTAAATATTATGAGAGAAGTTATGCGCTATTTGACTATCTTGAGCCGTGCGAGTGCATGGCGACGCGTTATGTCTGCTACCCTCGCGGGCGTAGTAGTTTTTTCGCTTGCGGCGTGTGGGGATAATGTCCCTAATGCTTCCCTTACTCAAACATCGTGGTCGCAGGAAAATCTTACTCAGCTTTCGGGTGAATTTGCTGGTGCTGGGGCATCTTCGCAGAAGAGTGCTGTGGATGCGTGGATTGTAGGATACTCTGCTGCGCAGAAAAATGTCACCATATCCTACGACCCTTCTGGTTCAGGAGCTGGCGTTAATACGTTTCTGACGGGTGCGCTTTCATGGGCGGGTACGGATGCTCCACTCTCAGATGCGCAAGTTAAGTCTTCGCGTGAGGTGTGTGCTTCGGGCACGGCATTTGACATGCCTACGTATGTGTCGCCGATTGCGTTGACGTATAACTTGTCTCAGTACGGTCTTAATGATGCGCATATTCAATTATCGGCGCAAACTATCGCTAAGATTTTCCAAGGCATAGTAGCCTACTGGGATGACGTCACGATTAAAACAGAGAATCCACAGATAGCATCGAAACTTCCGCACATCGAAATTACTCCAGTGTGGCGCTCTGATAAGTCGGGTACCACGAAAACGTTCCAGACGTATCTTCATGCTGCGGCACCGACCATATGGCGTAGTGAGCCGAGCGAAACGTGGCCAAACACTATCGGTCAAGGGGCGAAAGGAACTCCTGGCGTAGTCATGACTACTCAGCAGGCACAGGGCACCATTGGCTATGCTGACTTTTCTCAAGTGGGAGAACTCGGTACAGTGTCTGTCAAAGTAGGGGACTCGTATGTAGCACCAAGCCCGGCTGCGACGGCGAAACTTATCGCGGCAGCAAGTCTTAAAACTGGTCTTGTAGGGAAGAATCGGTTTGTGCTCGACATAGATTACGCCACTACTTCTCAGGGTGTCTATCCTATAGCTCTTGTGAGCTACGATGTAGCATGTCAAACGTACGCATCGAAGCGCACGGCGGAATTTGTAAAGCAATGGTTGACATACATACTCAGCGATGCAGGGCAGAAGATAGCACAGGATAACGCAGGTTCTGCTCAACTCCCGGCACGTCTTCGCACACGTATGATGCATACAGTAAACTCCATTACAGCCAAGGAGGCACAGTAATGAAGAAAATTACTGGCGATAAAATCTTTAGATGGTGCGCAGTAGGTGCAGGTGTACTCATCCTTGGCGTACTTGCAGCCGTGGCTGTGTTCCTCCTCATTCAAGCATCGCCGGTTTTCTTCGGTGATACTCGTGCAGCAGGTGAGGCCATTTCGTCCTTCACTGGTGGCCGCACTTCGAATTTCTTTGTCTTTGTGGGGCCCCTCATCTTTGGTACCATCCTCGCATCTGCGCTCGCGCTTGTACTAGCGTTCTTTGTGGCTGTGGGCATCGCCTTATTTATCTCGCATTATGCGCCGAAAAGACTTGCGTCTGTGCTGAGCTATGTTGTAGATCTCCTAGCAGCTATCCCATCTGTTGTATATGGTTTATGGGGAGCAATTGTTCTTGTACCGCATACGTATCCCGTATGGAAAGTTATCAACGGCGTGCTTGGCTGGATTCCATTTTTCGGTGGAGCGGTGTCAAACCCACCTCGCACTATTGCAACCGTTTCGCTCGTTTTAGCAGTGATGATTTTACCTATCATCACCTCGATGGCACGCGATATCTTCGTTCAAACCCCACTGCTTCAGCAAGAAGCAGCACTCGCATTGGGAGCGACGAAGTGGGAAATGATTAAGCTTGCAGTTCTTCCTTTTGGGGCGAATGGCTTGGTGTCCGCATCAATGTTAGGACTTGGGCGAGCGCTTGGTGAAACTATGGCGGTGCTCATGATTCTCTCTCCAGGGAGCACATATGGGATTCATCTGTTTACCGCGTCACAGAATCAAACTATCGCAGCAAATATCGCAGCACAGTTCCCTGAAGCAAATTCAACGGGGGTTTCTGTATTGATTGCATCCGGTCTTGTACTCTTCATCATTACTTTTGTAGTGAACTATATCGCTCGTCGTATCACACATAAGAAGACGAAGTAAGGAGGCGGATATGGCATATAGCAAAATGAGTAGTGCTCACGATGAAGTGCATGGCGAAGCAGAAGCTCGCAATAGTATGCAGGAAACGCCACATCCTGACTTCGACAAGTTCGTTCCTTCTCGCTCTTCGATTGCATCGCGTAAACGTACCGATTGGATTATGCGTATTCTCATCTATACGGCATTTATTATCGCGATTATTCCACTTGTCTCTGTGCTGTATACGACGATTGTCAATGGTGCTACACGTTTTAACTGGTATTTCCTGACTCATAATATGCGCGGGGTAGTAGGTGGACTTGCACCTTACGGTGGTGTACGTCATGCGGCAATTGGCACGCTGGAAATTACGCTCGGAGCGGTCATCATTTCTGTGCCCGTAGGCATTATGACAGCCGTATATTTAGTGGAGTATTCTGCGAAGAAGCGTTTATACAAGGCGATATCGTTTTTTGTTGATGTGATGAGTGGGATCCCCTCGATTGTCGCGGGTTTGTTCGCCTATGCGATGTTTAGCTTGCTTTTTGGCCCGGGCACAGTCAATGGCTTTGTAGGGTCAGTGGCGCTGTCGATTTTGATGATTCCAACGATTGTGCGTTCGACTGAAGAAATGCTGACGATTGTACCCGTTGACTTACGTGAGGCTTCTTACGCTCTTGGAGTGACGAAGTCGAGAACTATCGTGCGCATTGTCTTGCGCACGGCTCTTCCGGGAATCGTCTCTGGTGTTATTTTGGCAATTGCTCGTGTCATTGGCGAAACCGCGCCGCTACTTATTGCAGCGGGGTCCATCTCCAGTACCAATTGGAATCTTTTCTCTGGTCGTATGACAACTCTTCCTGTGTACGTGTATAACGAATTCCAGCAGGGTATGGCAAGTTGCCCAGCAGATGCAGCTCGGCTTGCGGCAAATGGTATGGGAATCTGTGTGCCAGGTATTCGTATGGAACGTGCATGGGCAGCGGCTCTTGTTTTGATTTTGCTCGTGTTAATTTTGAATGCAATCGGACGATTGATTGCGCGTATCTTCTCTGTGAAGACAAAGTAGACGCAAAGGTTGAAAGGTAATACTCATGGGTCAGCGCATTGATGTGAATCACTTGAACGTCTACTATGGAGATTTTCATGCAGTAGACGACGTGAATATGGTGCTCGAGGCAAATAAAGTTACAGCTTTCATAGGTCCGTCGGGTTGTGGAAAGTCAACGGTTCTGCGCACGCTCAACCGCATGCATGAGACTACCCCTGGCGCGCGAGTCGAGGGGCAGGTGCTCCTCGAAGGGCAAGATCTTTACGCTCCGGATACCGACCCTGTAGAAGTTCGCCGTAATGTCGGTATGGTGTTCCAACGGCCAAATCCGTTCCCGACCATGTCCATCCGCGATAATGTTCTCGCCGGTGTAAAGCTGAACAACAAGCGTATTTCCAAATCTGATGCTGATGATCTCGTCGAATGGGCTCTTCGTGGTGCGGCGTTGTGGAAAGATGTGAAGGACCGTCTTGATAAGCCAGGCATTGGCTTATCTGGTGGACAGCAGCAGCGCCTCTGCATCGCACGTGCTGTCGCTGTGCACCCGCAGGTCCTTTTGATGGATGAACCATGCTCGGCATTGGACCCGATTTCTACTTTGGCAGTCGAGGATCTGATAGGTGAGTTGAAAGATGAATTTACTATCGTCATCGTGACGCATAATATGCAGCAGGCGGCACGCGTGAGTGATACTACGGCATTTTTCAATACCCAAGGGTCAGGCAAACCAGGACATCTCGTAGAGATGGGCGATACCGCGACTATTTTCTCTAATCCAAAGAGTCCAGAGACGGAAGGGTATATTTCTGGTCACTTTGGATAATTGCGCTGTGATACTCTATTTGACGTGATGTTCGTATAGTGGGAAACGAATATGAACAGAATGCCCATTTTTAGTGATTTTCTGAGACATATGTAACATGCCTTTCTTAATCTTTTGTATGTAATGCCCGCCTAGGCGACGGGACTGCGCAGAAAGAAAGAGAAGAAGACATGGAAAAGTTCTTCAAACTGAAGGAAAATGGCACCAACGTTTCTACTGAAATACTTGCTGGTATCACGACCTTCTTCGCAATGGCTTATATCATTGCAGTTAATCCATCCGTTCTCGGCGATGCGGGTATGCCGTGGGGAGCAGTGTTCCTCGCAACTATTATTGCGTCCATCATCGGTACGCTTATCATGGGTCTCTTCGCTAATGTACCGTATGCATTGGCTCCAGGTATGGGACTTAATGCGTTCTTCACCTTTACTGTTGTTAAAGCTTCTCACTTTACATGGCAGGAAGCGATGGCGATGGTGTTTGTGTGCGGCGTCATCAATGTCATCATCACAGTTACCTCCTTGCGTAAACTCATCATCAAGTCCATTCCTCCTATGCTGCAGCATGCTATCGGTGGTGGTATCGGTCTCTTTATCGCTTACGTGGGGCTGCTTGACGTCAATGTCATCAATTTCAAGTCGGGAAAGCCTGCACTCTCAACGATGAATGACCACAATATCCAGGTGTTCCTTATTGGCTTACTCGTAGCAATCGTCCTTCTCGTTGTAAAGTTTCCACGCGGCTGGGAGTGGCTTAATAAGGGCGCTCTCGTCATCGCTATTTTCGTAGCAGCATTGGTGGGAATCCCATTTGGCATTACGACTATGCAGCATTCGATGAATCTCGGGCAGGCATTCTCGCAACTTCCGCAAACTTTCGGTGCAATCTTCACGTCAAAAGGATTCCCAAGTCTCTTTAGCGATATGCATCGTCTCCCATTCGTTCTGATTACTATTTTTGCGTTCTCACTTTCGGATACTTTCGATACGATTGGTACTTTTATCGGTACGGGTCGCCGTGCTGGAATCTTCTCTCAGGAAGATGAAGAACTCATGGAGAACGGAAATGGTTTCCAGTCTAAGATGGACAAAGCGCTTGTCGCAGACTCTGTAGCAACATTTATCGGTGCTATCTTCGGTACATCAAATACCACGACATATGTTGAATCTGCTGCTGGTATCGGTGCCGGTGGACGTACAGGTTTAACATCTGTCGTTGTGGCCATTGGCTTTGCGTTATCTGCAGTATTTGCACCGGTTATCTCCGCTGTTCCATCTGCTGCCACTGCGCCAGTGCTCGTCCTTGTAGGATGTATGATGATGAGTTCATTTGCCGAAATCAACTGGGCAGATCTGACGGATACTATTCCAGCATTCTTCACAGGTGTATTTATGGCATTTAGCTACAACATCTCCTACGGTATTGCAGCTGGATTTATCACGTACTGCGTCGTCAAACTCTGCAAGAAAGAAGGAAAGCAAGTCAACGTCATCATATGGGTGGTTGCCGCGCTCTTCATCATTGATCTTGCTTTGCAAGCTGCGTTCGCGTAATGACTTCTCACTGAGATTTTTTATCCCCGTCAGATTGTGAGGTATGGCGGGGATAAGCGTTATGCGTGAGTGTATGAGGATATTCGCGTGAATGGGACAGTAAAAGAAAAGGGCAAACTGGGTATCTATGACAGGGAACGTTTGTGGTGTGTCCCCGCATTTACAATGTGGGAAGACACCACAAACCAAACTACACGCGAATATTGTTAATATCGCGATCCATAGAAGAAATAATTTTTACTTTTCGAATCATAAAAAACTACTATCAGGCTATCGCCTTTAATTGTAATTTTTTGATAACTAACATCTGACGAAGCCGTAGAAACTTTTGATATAGAAAAAGTTTTATTAACGTCTTGTATCAGAGAAGCGATACGTGAATCTCGTGATTCTGAAATAGCTGTAAAATTCCGTGTGTTTACTATGCCATCATGATAATTACTCTGTACACGGAGTGTTCCATAACATAGACGACCATCCCAACCAGCTTCATTGTGAAGAGATGTGATTTTCGCCTGTGCGGGAAATTGTACACCGTAAACCTCTAATAAATACTGTCTCGGTTGATTTATGTAAAAAATCAGCCCAGCTATAATACTGATTAGAGCTACGAGGATAGCAACAATCACAGCATTTTTTACTGTTATCTTCTTCATTGGAATCTCAATATGCTATAACTACCAGAAATGGTGTAATATAGCCACTCCGTTGCATAGCATATGCAACATTCACAGCTACACCTTGCACCGAAGGATAGTTATTGTCCTTTCCAAAGTTATACGTGTCTGTAAGAGTGAATACACCGCGGTTAGTTTTCCAATCAAAGGAATGAATCGCATAGTACAAATCTCTTTGTGTTGTATTACCTGAATTTGGGAAGGCTGCGCTTCCTGAAGCGTTTTTATTCTTATTTATAGAGGTAACAACGCTAGAGGAGCGTATACGAGATCCATTTGTAGGTGAGAAAGCACTTCCTAAGGCTTTGTTGCTCATTGCGTGAGAGAAAAGCTCGGCAGATAGTTTGTAACCTCTTGAATTGAACCACGCGAGTATAGCTCCTGCAACACTATCATATCCAGAATTGCCACTTCTCGTGGTCGGAAGAGGATTATGTATTCTATGCCGTAATTGTGTTAGAGTGTATGCAATCTCTTTACTATCTATACGTTGCTGCTCCGTATAGGCTGAATCGATAGATTTCGCCTGATACTCTTCAATCATTTCTTCAAGCTCGGCATCAACGGATGACCCAGATTGTTGGACGTCAGCAACTAATGCTTGCTCCTCAACATTGATTGTAGATGTCAAAGAAGTAGTAGAAGCAAATGCAGGTTGAGCACTTAAAGATAGAAGAGCTATAAGAATTACAGACGTAATTGCTGTTTTTTTCATTTTTATCTTCTTTCCTGAAAGAATTCAGTTTTATTCACCATCGGATAAAACTTAGCGAAAATTATACTCCTCTTTGGGCTTATAGGACAAAATGTGTTGCTGGCTAGTTAGTAATAAAAATCTTGTCGGTGCTCGCTCTTGTGGAA
>NZ_JBHTHQ010000027.1:0-1069 GCF_042676605.1 Alloscardovia venturai
TAATGGAGTTGCGGGTTACTGGTGCTTCGAGTGTGGTAGTCATAATAATCCTTTCCGTTAAAAGTGAAACAGTGGGTGTTTCGCTTGGGTTTTCTTTTGTTGATGGTTGCGTTTCACGTCCTGCCGGTGGATGCGTGTCACGCCCTCGGGGTGCTTGACCCAGCTCGCGCGGCCGAAACAATTTATTGTTGAGAGACGCTCGGATGGGTTGACATGCGTCCGCTGGGAGGGCGAGCATTCATCGGTAAACAAAAGAAGGCCTAAGCGGTAAACAGCCACTCACATTTTTGAAGGAAGTATTGTCTTACCATGCGAGGCGCCTCGTATGCGTAATCCTTAGCTAAGTGCATAGATGCAAGGAAAAGGCCATGTCAGCGTGTGAGGGTGTGAGAGAAACTATCAAGGTGAGAAAGAAGAAGGAAGGACTACCGTCAAAAGGGGTAGTCCTTCTAGCAACTAAGCAGTGCGTTTAGATGTGGTAGTCGCCGGTTACTGTAGTAATGATGTACAGGTCACGATAGTGGGGGTCGAGATAATCGAGGCTACTTTCAAGGACTGTCCATGATAAGTCCGACGGGTTCATGATGATAATACGAGTAGTCGCATACGGTTGTGTAAGACGACGGTACTCACACATGACATGCCTGTCTGCCTCACTGTGCGCACCGTAGTGTGGCATATAACCGTAATCGGTTACGATCCGTGCAGCGTGGTGGAATGTTTCCGCAGCTTCATGTGCAAGACTATTCATCTTTTCACTATCAGCGCGTAGGTGAACGATACCGTCATTCTTACTGGTAAGCGTGTATGGCATGTACTGTATTTCCAAGTCGACGATATCGCCTGGATCGTTCCATGTGTCGATGAAGTCAACATAGTCAGCTTCATCGGCTACGTCTTTTTCGAGGGTAAGGGGATCGACCGACTGGAGAAAAGTGGCGATGAGGTTATCGTAGCTGGCATATTTTTTGAGTGCTTCGATAGCGTCTTTTTCACTGGTGAACGCGTAGAGAATGCTGGAATGTCCCATAATAATTGTCCTTTCTTATGTGTGTCACTGTGTGCGTGA
>NZ_JBHTHQ010000028.1:0-597 GCF_042676605.1 Alloscardovia venturai
AGGGTACTGACGTGACAAGCCAGTTCACTTTCAACCAGAATGGTACAGTTATCACGGCAACCATGACAGATCAAGCTCTCGCTGCTGCACGTAGTCTTGCTACCCCTATGCAGTACACCCTGCTTATCGGCGGTAAGGCGAATTATGCGAATGGTAAGGGTGCAGCCCAGGTACGCGCTGACGCAGGCAAAAAGTCTACGGATGAAGTCGAGTTTTGTGCTGATCCAACCACCGGTACGGCTCTTGACTCTCACGGTTTGTTGAACAAGGCATCTGAGACTGCTGCAGGCAAGACCAAGAGCACGAATCAGCCATACGTGTGTGGTTATGTTCCACCAGTAGAAAAGGCAGTCATTAGTGAGGCTTCTCAGGGTGGTGACCAGGACGATATTAATGGTAAGAGTGTTATGCCAGGACAGAAACTGGAATACGAGCTCAACACCAACCCAACCATTCCAAACAACCTGGGTTATGATATTGAAACTGTCGCGTTCACTGACACGTATGATAAGTATCTTGAGCTTGACAAGCAAACCATCGAACTCCGCGATTTGACTACTGGGCGTACTATCAGTAAGAAGAACTACACCCTCTCGG
>NZ_JBHTHQ010000029.1:0-810 GCF_042676605.1 Alloscardovia venturai
TTTGTCTTTTTCTTATTTTTTTGTGAGTCATTTAGTTGATTCTTTCACAAGGTTTTTTTGTGGAGGGTTTGATTCTGGCTCAGGACGAACGCTGGCGGCGTGCTTAACACATGCAAGTCGAACGGGATCCTTTGAAGCTTGCTTTGAGGGTGAGAGTGGCGAACGGGTGAGTAACGCGTGATCAACCTGCCGTGTAGATCGGAATAGCTCCTGGAAACGGGTGGTAATGCCGAATGTTCCAACATTTCGCATGTTGTGTTGGGAAAATGTTTTTAGTGCTATGCGATGGGATCGCGTCCTATCAGCTTGTTGGTGGGGTAATGGCCTACCAAGGCTTCGACGGGTAGCCGGCCTGAGAGGGCGACCGGCCACATTGGGACTGAGATACGGCCCAGACTCCTACGGGAGGCAGCAGTGGGGAATATTGCACAATGGGGGGAACCCTGATGCAGCGACGCCGCGTGCGGGATGACGGCCTTCGGGTTGTAAACCGCTTTTAATTGGGAGCAAGCGTTGAGTGAGTGTACCTTTTGAATAAGCACCGGCTAACTACGTGCCAGCAGCCGCGGTAATACGTAGGGTGCAAGCGTTGTCCGGAATTATTGGGCGTAAAGAGCTCGTAGGCGGTTTGTCGCGTCTGGTGTGAAAGTCCATCGCTTAACGGTGGATCTGCGCTGGGTACGGGCAGGCTAGAGTGCAGTAGGGGAGACTGGAATTCCCGGTGTAACGGTGGAATGTGTAGATATCGGGAAGAACACCAATGGCGAAGGCAGGTCTCTGGGCTGTTACTGACGCTGAGGAGCGAAAGCG
>NZ_JBHTHQ010000030.1:0-1644 GCF_042676605.1 Alloscardovia venturai
TTTTGGCTTGGTAAGCACGCAGCCTGTCTGATAGGTAAATCCGTTGGACGTGTATGGTGAGGTGTGATGCGCATCATCGTTGTGGTGGTGTTTTGGTGTGTCTTGGTGTCAAGAAAAACTTCGGTGTGAGAGTGCAAACTGCCCGTACCCTAAACCGACACAGGTGGTCAGGTAGAGAATACTAAAGCGATCGAGCGAATCCTGGTCAAGGAACTCGGCAAATTACTCCCGTGCCTTCGGTATAAGGGAGACCCTTGATGGTGAAACCACTTTGCTGGTGGAGCTTTTGGGGGTGGCACAGACCAGGGGGTAGCGACTGTTTACCAAAAACACAGGTGCATGCGAAGACGTAAGTCGCTGTATATGCACTGACGCCTGCCCGGTGCCGGAAGGTTAAGAGGATCCATTAACTTTGGTGAAGTGGTGAATTTAAGCCCCGGTAAACGGCGGTGGTAACTATAACCATCCTAAGGTAGCGAAATTCCTTGTCGGGTAAGTTCCGACCTGCACGAATGGCGTAACGACTTCCCCACTGTCTCGACCAGGAGCTCGGTGAAATTGCAGTACGAGTAAAGATGCTCGTTAAGCGCAGAAGGACGAAAAGACCCCGGGACCTTTACTATATCTTGGTATTGGCATTCGGTGTGGATTGTGTAGTATAGGCGGGAGACTGTGAAGCATGGGCGCTAGCTTGTGTGGAGTCGACAAGTGAAATACCGTTCTGTTTATATTGGATGTCTAACCTCAACACGTTATCCGTGTTAGGGACAGTGCCTGGTGGGTAGTTTAACTGGGGCGGTTGCCTCCTAAAGAGTAACGGAGGCGCTCAAAGGTTCCCTCAGCCCGGTTGGTAATCGGGTGTTGAGTGTAATTGCACAAGGGAGCTTGACTGTGAGACTGACGGGTCGAGCAGGGACGAAAGTCGGAAATAGTGATCCGGTGCCGGTGTACGGACGCGGCATCGCTCAACGGATAAAAGGTACCCCGGGGATAACAGGCTGATCATTCCCAAGAGTCCATATCGACGGGATGGTTTGGCACCTCGATGTCGGCTCGTCGCATCCTGGGGCTGGAGCAGGTCCCAAGGGTTAGGCTGTTCGCCTATTAAAGCGGCACGCGAGCTGGGTTCAGAACGTCGTGAGACAGTTTGGTCTCTATCCTCTGCGCTCGTTGGAATTTTGAGGAGTCCTGCCCATAGTACGAGAGGACCTGGGTGGACGAACCTCTGGTATGCCAGTTGTCACGCCAGTGGCATGGCTGGTTAGCTACGTTCGGGTGAGATAACCGCTGAAAGCATCTAAGCGGGAAGCTTTCTCCAAGATAAGAATTCCGTAAGATCTAGAGTCTTGAGAGATTCCTTGTAGAACACGAGGTTGATAGGCCAGGTGTGGAAGCATTGTAAGGTGTGGAGCTGACTGGTACTAATAATCGATGGTAATACACTCCAAACATTCTCTTGAGTGTTTGAAGGGCTTGAATACTTTTTGTAGCAATGATGAACATTATTGTGTGTCACGAATACGTTTTTTGCGTCTACTAGCCGGTTCCCAAACTATTACAAGAACTGATACTCGTTTGTCGGGTGTTGGGTATAGTTTAATTTTTGCGGTGGTCATGGCCTAGGGGATACACCCAGTCTCCATT
>NZ_JBHTHQ010000031.1:0-881 GCF_042676605.1 Alloscardovia venturai
TACAACATTCTACAGAAAGGAAAGAGTTCAATGACCCATACTTGGGCTTACCACATTAGAGGTGGCACTCATACACGGATACCTACTTCCTGATACCCCTATCACCAAGGTTAGTCGTCTTACTCATCGTTCTCGTCCGACTATTTACCGTGTTAAACACTGGATAGACAAAGGTCATGACCTATCCGAGTGGACTAACTATCAGCATGATATGAGAAGGAAACGAGGACGACATCGCATTACCCTGTCGGGTGAGTGTATGCGTTTGGTGAAACAGTTACTCGCATACGGGTATAGTCCAGGTGTTTAGCTCACACACAGGATATTGGTTGTAGCGCACGTACCCTGTACCATCTCGCCGAAAAAGGAGTCGTGTCTCTTACCCTGCTTCCCTGGAAAGGGAAAAGACGAAAAACCATACGAGCGAAAAGAGAGGGAGAATACGAGGGGCTATTTCTATACACGAGCGTTCTCATATCTTTCCTCACTATCGTAGCGAGTTTGAACACTGGGAAGGGGGACACTATTGTGGGTAAAGGACGTAAAAGCTGTGTTGTTACCCTAGTAGAACGTTCTAGTAAGCATATCGTAACACTTCCCACACAGGGGCGTACAGCAACAGATATAGAACAATCCCTCCACGAGTGGCTTACACGTCAAGTAACAGGAGCAGTAAAGTCGATAACCTTCGACCGAGGTTTAGAGTTTGCTAGATGGCAGCAAGCGATCCGTGACACTTCTACAAGTGTGTTTTTTGCAGACCCTGGAAGCCCAGGACAGAGAGGACTCAACGAAAACAGTAACGGTTTGCTACGTCGTAGTGGACTTCCTAAAAGCCTTGACTTTAACACGGTGACGCTACAGTATTATACGTTATGTTG
>NZ_JBHTHQ010000032.1:0-1666 GCF_042676605.1 Alloscardovia venturai
CACATTGTCTTCTCCTGTCTGTGACATTTTTTGTTCAAGTTCCTTGAACACTGAAGACATATCGCCGTGAAGTGACGGAGCGCATAAGCCGCGCGTGGACCTTTTAGGGACATCGCGGGCGTTGTGTGGAGGAACGCGGCGATAGGATCGTAAGTGTCAAGGAAATTGACAAACCTTAAAGAAAATTTTGTACACCGCAGGTGTTCCATACGAAAATAATGGTTGTACACGCTTTAGCGTATACAACACAATATTCCTGTCTATTGAGTCGTCAAGTACATACGAAAAAGGGTGAAGAATATGAATCCTTCACCCCATGTGCTTTTATAGGTTTTAGTCTGTGGTGGTGTAATAGTAGTCAAGCTGGTCGCTTGTGAAGTTATCTTCGCACCATGCTGCCAGGGTCGTATACAGGTCGTTGTATACACGTGCTTTATCCTCGTTGTAGAAATGGTATTGCCAGATTTTATTGTTCAACACCATGACAAGCTCGGTCATCATTTTGTAATTGCTGTGCCACTCATTAAAAGCGCGCTGGTAAGTATCGTCGATAGCGTCGAGACCAAATGCTTCTGCTATGGTGAAGTCTTCCCAGAAAGTAGTGATTGGCGTGTACCCGTAGTCTTTGAGTGGATTGTAGATTTGTGGCATAGTGATTGTGGTGCTCATTGTGTTTTCCTTTCAAAAAGTGGGGAGAAGAGGCTTTTCTCTTCCCCGTTGTGTTTGTTTTGATGATTGCGTTTCACGTCCTGCCGGTGGATGCGTGTCACACCCTCGGGGTGCTTGACCCAGCTCGCGCGGCCGAAACAATTTATTGTTGAGAGACACTCGGATGGGTTGACATGCGTCCGCTGGGAGGGCGAGCATTCATCGGTAAAAACAAACACGGGTAGAGAAAACACGTGCCCCCAGCTATGAAAAGGAAAAGAGTGAGCAGCCGCTCTTACTGAATGCGCATAATCTCCTCACTCTTACACGTACACGGGCAGAGTAGCTGATGGTTTTGCGAAGGATAATAGCGCAGAGGATTGTGCGGTAGAAAAAGATTGTGTTCCATACGTGTATGTGTAGGTGCGGATCATACACGTGTGATGGAGAGTGAATGTGTAGAAACTATTCTTCTGGCACCACTCTTACCAGTAGCGCGTAGACGTGTATGCGTGTGCTCAACCTATCGGTTGTGGGGTGTGCTTGTATATCCATCTGTATGAGCGTATTAATAGTGCATGGTTCCAGGTCTTTGGCTCATCGTCATGTGCATTCTTGCGAGAAGAAAACCGACACGAAAGCGTAGGTCGGCTTACATGGAAGGAAAGAAAGGTGGTGGAGCACCCACCTTTTTCGTGAGTGTTCCACCACGAGGGCTTTAGTGACCCATGTTGATAGACCAGTAGCGTTTCTCGTCTTCACGAGCACGCGTGCCTTGAGGGTCGTCAGGATTGAAGTACGCGTTGCTGAAGGTATTGATGCGCACACCGTACCGGCCTGGAGTGTTCGTATAGTAGCCTGGCTGGGTGCGCTTACCCTTGAGCAGCGTATGGTGGCGCAAGTCGAAGAGGGCGACTGTTTTAGAGGTGACGTGAATGACTTCGTAATAATCCCAGTTGGTTTGGTCATACCCCCATGTTGCGACGAGGATGTCACCTTCCATAGCACCGTGCACGTT
>NZ_JBHTHQ010000033.1:0-1218 GCF_042676605.1 Alloscardovia venturai
GCGCCTCCTACCGGCCCACCAATACCAGTAAACATGAGTCCTGCACCAACACCCGTAATAACAAGCCCAGCAACTGTCTGCCAACTAAGACTATTTCTCGCAAATTTTTTCGTATTTTCCCATATGTTCAGGCTTCTACTCGTGTTATACGCGTTAATAACACTTATATCCGTGACAGGTTTAAACCCTGTAGGATCAGTAAGCGAGAGTGGATTATTCGCTGCGTAATTATACGTATATGACTGCCATACAGCACCCGGTACAAGATACGGGTACGGGTCAGGAGACAAAAACCCCAACGTGGAACAGTCATACACGCGTGCACCCATGATAGTAAAACCATCCACGCTTACAGACCCTGCTTCTGCAAGCATGACATCATGACTATAAGCCGGTACACCACGCGTATCACTGTCATACGGGTTTAAAAGACTTTGCTGGCGAGTACGCCTCCATGACGACGACATACCAGTACCGAGGTAACTTACCCCGTCAAGACTTTCCACAGGACAATCATCCACACTCGTAACCAAGGGAATACTCGTATTAATATCCCATTGCACGCGTGTATTATTCACTCGGGTAAGAACACCTAACGCGTTAACATGCATGTCATAACGTGTGGGAGTATGACCGTGCTGTGTCTTTTCTATACAAGTAAGGAAACCTCGTGTATCCCAGTCAAACACGGTATCCTCACACGCTTTATCATCAACACACACGTGTGAACGTGTACGCCGACCATTCATGTCGTACTCGTATCGCGTTACACGTGATACACCAGTAGGAAGAATACACGTAGACGAAACAAGCTCACCCGCTGTATCATAAACAAACGTGGACACACCCCCACCAGTAGTACTATCATGCTGCTCTATACGGGTTACTTGTCCTGCTGGTGAGTACTGCCATGTACACGATGCTCCTGTAGAGCTAGATGAATGAAGTAACTGGTTCGCGTCATCATACGAGTACGACACCGTCTCGTCAGGTGTGTGGATACGGGTTACTCGTCCCCACACGTCACGTTCGATACGTGATGATGTAGTCTGTGAATTCTTATCGCGATGAGTATGCTCAACTACAAAACCGTTCTTGTATACCCATTGGTCACACACACCATCATGACGCGTAGACACAACACGACCAGCCTTATCACGAGTAAAGGAAGCACAGCCAAGCATACTATGAGAAACAGATGTACAATAACCAGCCTTA
>NZ_JBHTHQ010000034.1:0-572 GCF_042676605.1 Alloscardovia venturai
GTGCGTGAGGTGGTTGCTTCTTTGCATGAGCAGCTTATTAAGTGGAATTTGGTGGTGTGGACTGCTGGGAATGTGTCTCAACGGTTGAAGACTGCTGATTTGTTTGTGATTAAGCCGTCTGGTTTGCGTTATGAGTATTTGACTCCTGCGAGTATGGTGGTGTGTGATTTGGATGGGAATGTGGTTGATGGTGTTGCGGCTCCGTCGTCGGATACTGCGTCTCATGCGTATATTTATCGTCATATGCCTGATGTGTTTGGTGTGGTTCATACTCATTCTACGTATGCGACTGCGTGGGCTGCTACGGGTAAGAATATTCCGTGTGCTTTGACGATGATGGGTGATGAGTTTGGTGGTGAGGTTCCTGTGGGTCCTTTCCGTCTTATTGGTTCTGAGGCTATTGGTCGGGGTGTGGTGGAGACGTTGGAGAGGTATCCTAAGTCTCCTGCTGTGTTGATGCAGAATCATGGTCCGTTTACTGTTGGTAGGGATGGTGAGGCTGCTGTGAAGGCTGCTGCTATGACTGAGGAGGTGGCGCGTACTGTGTGGGCTGCTCAGATGCTTGGTGGTGT
>NZ_JBHTHQ010000035.1:0-1246 GCF_042676605.1 Alloscardovia venturai
CTGCACCAGTCGCCGCCCACACTTTTGGTGGTAGCCCCAGAGCGTAGCACACCCTCGCATCCACGCCACACACGAATCCACACGCGTCCCTGCTTGTCGCCTCATTCCACACGCTCAGCATGTTCCATGAGCCAACAAGACAAGAACGAAAACGTGTGTTTTCGGATGCGTCGTCCTATGCCAAGGGTGTACACGCCTGAAACTACCACCACAACAGGTAAGGAGAAAAGTTATGGCAAACATTTCAGACGCTACCGGCACGCTCTACGTAACCGCACGGAGCCAAGAAATCGCAGAAAAATTCATTACCCTCTACAGTAAGATTGCCAGCACGTGGTATTACAACACCACCATCGCTGGACAGGCAGACCTAGCAAGCCAAGACAAGACAACAGTCACCCTATGCATACCCTTCACAGCAAGCGGACGCTGGGTGTATGAAATCAATATCGACTGGACATTCCACCCACTGACCCAAACAGACCTAAAACTCACAGATGAGCAGCAGTCGCTGAGGTGTGAACTCCTTGATGAGGACATTACTGTACGGTACGACTACACCGACTATGAGCCAGGATGTAACGTCCTCCTGACTCGTAGCGCACAAATCCGCTACCACAATCACACTGTAGAGCAGCAAGAAGAACTCGATGTCGTCCATTATGACACGACTGTAGAAAACCTGAGAGAACTCATTGATGAAGACTTCTACGGGAAACAAACCCTTCTCGAAGAACTTGAAACAGGAAACCTCTCTACCATAGCGACGGTAGTATCTTCAGACACGGTTCGTCAGTTAGAAACCATAATGAATGACCCTGTTAAAAAGACCCGGCTTATTACTCTTGTCGAGGACAACGCCACTTTAGGCGTGGATTACACCATTGAAGCATATCTTGATATGTTCTACGAGACCTTCGCTCAAGACGTTGCAACCCTAGCGCAAGCCTAACCCTACACTATCACGCTTTCAGGGAGGAATAAATTTCTATTCACTCCTCCCTGAAAAGAGTCCCACCCCTTTGGGGAAGGAGCGTGGGCGGGTGGCTTACGAACTGGTGGAGTGTGTATGCTCAGACCGGCAAGCATACACACTCCACCAGTACCGTCCTCATGGTTGACCACACGCAAGGCGTGGTCAACAAGCCGCCACCCGAGAAAACGGAGCATTCTCACCACTCATCACGGAGGATGAGCAGCGAGAATGCACACGCCCTCTCGTGTGGAGCCACCCCTTAAAAGGGGT
>NZ_JBHTHQ010000036.1:0-942 GCF_042676605.1 Alloscardovia venturai
ATCGCGTGTATTTCGCTCAAAAACAAGACAAGATAGTTCTCCTTGTCTTCGGTGGAGACAAATCCACACAAGACAAGGATATCAAGAAAGCAGACGCTCTCCTTAAAGACATGAAAGAAGCAGGACAATGGTAAAGACACGAGAATTTGATATTCAAAACTATCTCAATGACCCAGAATCTATCATTTATTTCCTTAATGCGGCATTAGAAGCTAATGATGCACACTTCTTTGCTCAAGCACTAGGCGAAGTAGTAAAATCTGAGGGAATGACAAAGTTTGCGCAGCGTTCCGGAATTCCACGCGAAAGCTTGTATCAAATCCTTTCCGGCAAAGGCAACCCACGATTAGACACTCTTATGCGTGTTCTTGACAATCTCGGGTTTACTCTCTCACTACGTCCACTAGAGGAAAACGAAGAGGAAACATCCAAAGATCACAAGAACAAAGAAGGCATAGTACACAGAGAACCTGCATACGCATAAACACCCTCTAAGGGACTAAAAATCGGGTGGTTGGCTTGTCCTTTGATAGAAAACCAACCACCACCAAAATGGAAATGGTCGACCTCACCGCACGTGGGATCGACCATTACTCATATATTCCTGACCTATATATCATGTGGGGCTAATGCCAACCCTTAAAGGGTTGCCTGTATGACACGGGTGCAGCAAAGATGCTGCACCCCGGCCGCCCCACACTCGCTTGTGCGTGCCAGCGTCAAGACAAGCACACACCCACCACAATCCACACACACCACCCCGATAAGGATTCTTGCAGTTCGCGCCAGACACCATCGTTTTTAGGCTCCCCATGCCTGCCAAAATTGCAGACAGGGAAGCCTTCCACCGAGGCGTGGGCGCGCCCTACAAGAACCCATATCATTTTTAGAGGGGTGGTGGAGTGTCCTTGTGGACTGGGTTGTGTGCTGCTTAACGCTTGT
>NZ_JBHTHQ010000037.1:0-2443 GCF_042676605.1 Alloscardovia venturai
TCAAAGAAATTGACGGGGGCCCGCACAAGCGGCGGAGCATGCGGATTAATTCGATGCAACGCGAAGAACCTTACCAAGACTTGACATGTTAACGATTGCCCTAGAGATAGGGTTTCTCTTCGGAGCGTTTTCACAGGTGGTGCATGGTCGTCGTCAGCTCGTGTCGTGAGATGTTGGGTTAAGTCCCGCAACGAGCGCAACCCTTGTCTTGTGTTGCCAGCACGTTATGGTGGGAACTCACAAGAGACCGCCGGGGTTAACTCGGAGGAAGGTGGGGATGACGTCAGATCATCATGCCCCTTACGTCTTGGGCTTCACGCATGCTACAATGGCCGGTACAGCGAGATGCGATGTGGTGACGCGGAGCGGATCTCTTAAAACCGGTCTCAGTTCGGATTGGAGCCTGCAACTCGGCTCCATGAAGGTGGAGTCGCTAGTAATCGCAGATCAGCAACGCTGCGGTGAATGCGTTCCCGGGCCTTGTACACACCGCCCGTCAAGTCATGAAAGTGGGCAACACCCGAAGCCGGTGGCCTAACTCTTTTGAGGGGGAGCCGTCTAAGGTGAGGTCCGCGATTGGGACTAAGTCGTAACAAGGTAGCCGTACCGGAAGGTGCGGCTGGATCACCTCCTTTCTACGGAGATTTTGATGCTCACGGTTTGTGGGTGTAGTTTGGCAGCCTTTTATACAGCCTGGAGTACTGGGTTGGGGTTGTTCTGGTGTGGAAGATTTATCAAGATTGGTGTAGTGTGGGGCATGCTTTTGGGGTTCCCGGATCGCCACGGTGATTCGTGCCCTTCTAACCGAGATTAGAAGTTTGAATGCTTTTGGTTGGGGTTGGTTGTGGTGTAGTGGTTTGAGAACTGGATAGTGGACGCGAGCACAAGACAATAATTTGTTTTGTGTTGTAATTGAATCGAACTCTGTTTTAGAGTTGTGGTTCGATCGTTTTGTGATCATTTTAGTGTGATGATTTGTTGTCTAGGAATTGTATTCGATTAGGGCTTATGAGTGTATTGCTTGTAAGGGCTTAGGGTGGATGCCTTGGCACACAAGAGCGATGAAAGACGTGAGAGGCTGCGATAAGCCTCGGGGAGCTGTCAACTGAGCTGTGATCCGAGGATTTCTGAATGAGGAAACTCACCACGTATGAATGCGTGGTACCCATGTTTTTTGGGGGCGTACGTAGGGAAGTGAAACATCTTAGTACCTACAGGAAAAGATATTCCGTGAGTAGTGGCGAGCGAAAGCGGATCAGACCAAACCGGTAGCGTGTGATACTTGTCAGGGGTTGCGTTGCCGGGGTTGTGGGACCCATATTCCATTACTGACATGATGGGTGTGAGTGATAAAATGACGTGTGAGCTGAACAGGATTGAATGCCTGGCTGGAGAGGGTGATGGCCCCGTAGGTGAAAACGCGTTGTCTCTGAGTGGTGTTCCCAAGTAGCACGATACCCGAGGAATTTCGTGTGAATCTGCCCAGACCGTTGGGTAAGTCTAAATATATTTGTGTGACCGATAGTGAACGAGTACCGTGAGGGAAAGGTGAAAAGTAGTCCGGGAGGACAGTGAAATAGTTTCTGAAACCGTGAGCTTACAATCCGTCGGAGCCTTTCGGGGTGACGGCGTGCCTATCGAAAAATGAGTCTGCGAGTTAGTGGTATGTAGCGAGGTTAACCCGTGTGGGGGATCCGTAGCGAAAGCGAGTTTTAAAAGGCGTTTGAGTTGCATGCCCTAGACCCGAAGCGGGATGATCTATCCTTGAGCAGGTTGAAGCAGGGGTAAGACTTTGTGGAGGACCGAACGCACCTAGGTTGAAAACTGGGGCGATGACTTGTGGATAGGGGTGAAAGGCCAATCAAATTCCGTGATAGCTGGTTCTCTCCGAAATGCATTTAGGTGCAGCGTCAGTTTATAGTTTCCATGGGGTAGAGCTACTGGATGCTTGCGGGCCCAGTGTGGGTACCAATAGCAGCCAAACTCCGAATACGTGTGAAGTGTTTTCTGGCAGTGAGTCAGCGGGGGATAAGCTTCGTTGTCGAAAGGGAAACAGCCCAGATCGTCGTCTAAGGTCCCTAAGCGTGTGCTAAGTGGGAAAGGATGTGGAGTCGCATAGACAGCCAGGAGGTTGGCTTAGAAGCAGCCATCCTTGAAAGAGTGCGTAACAGCTCACTGGTCTAGTGGTTCCGCGCCGACAATGTAGCGGGGCTCAAGCACACCACCGAAGACGCGGCAATCAGTCTTTTTTAGGCTGGTTGGGTAGGAGAGCGTTGACTACTGGGGTGAAGCGCTGGTGTAAACCTGGTGTGGACTGTAGTCAAGTGAGAATGCAGACATGAGTAACGAAATGCACGTGAAAATCGTGCACGCTGGATGACTAAGGGTTCCAGGGCCACGTTCATCGTCCCTGGGTGAGTCGGGTCCTAAGGCGAGGCCGACA